>CALLHT010000300.1 GCA_938009335.1 uncultured Rhizobiaceae group bacterium | reverse complement strand
ACTCGGATGATGGGTTTGATCCGTGGCTCGAAAAGCTGAATGCCGTAACCTTCCATGCCAAGCTTGGCACCCAAGGCGAGCGTGTTAGCCGCATTGTTGCGCTGGCGGAAGAACTCGCCCCAATTGTCGGCGCAGATGTTGCGAAAGCAAGAGAAGCTGCTCAGCTTTGCAAAGCCGATCTTAACTCCGCGATGGTGTATGAGTTCCCGGAAGTGCAGGGCAAGATGGGCCGCACTTATGCGGAGAAGTCAGGCAAAGATGCTTCCGTTGCACTTGCCATTCAGGAGCACTATTCGCCGCTTGGCCCATCTGACGATGTGCCATCCGATCCGGTTTCTGTGACGGTTGCCTTAGCTGACAAACTCGATACGCTTGTTGGCTTCTGGGCAATCGATGAGAAGCCAACAGGTTCGAAGGATCCTTACGCATTAAGGCGTGCTGCATTGGGTGTCATCAGACTGGTGCTTGAGAATGAAGTACGATTGCCGCTGCTTAAAAATTGTAGCGCTGACCTTCTCTCATTCTTCCATGACCGTCTGAAAGTGTATCTCCGTGACCAGGGCATTCGTCATGATTTGATTGATGCTGTGTTGACCGAGAGTTCCGATGATTTGTTGATTGTATCGAGCAAGGCAAAGGCGCTTCAGAAACTGGTTGATTCGGAAGATGGTCAAAACCTTCTTGCCGGTTACAAACGCGCGGCAAACATACTGGCCGCCGAAGAGAAAAAGGGCACGATGGTTGCGGAAACTGTCTCCACTGACTTGTTCAAGCTGGATGCGGAAAATGCGTTAAACACAGCGATCGACAAAACAGTCGAGTGCAATGATGTGGCGATTGCCAATGAAAACTTTGAAGGCGCGATGACTGCGCTTGCAAGCCTGCGTGCACCTGTGGATCAATTCTTTGAAGATGTGCTTGTGAACGATGACGATGATGCAGTACGTGCAAACCGTTTGGCACTCTTGAACCGTATCACGGCTGCCACATCTTCTGTAGCGGACTTTTCAAAAATCTCTGGCTGAGGAAACATCATGAAAACCTGGAAATTGTATCTCTCTGGAGAAATCCACACAGATTGGCGCGAACAAATTGAAGAGGGCTGTAAAGCGGCTAACTTGTCGGTGTCTTTCGCTGCTCCGGTCACCCATCATGAAGCGTCTGACGATTGTGGTGTTGCTATTCTAGGTGCTGAGCCAAACAAGTTCTGGCATGATCAAAAAGGTGCGCAGATCAACGCGATCCGCACGCGCACGCTTATCTCGGAAGCAGATGTTGTGATTGTCCGTTTTGGCGAAAAATACAAGCAATGGAATGCGGCCTTTGATGCAGGTTACGCTTCAGCGCTTGGCAAGCCGATGATCGTCATGCACGGACCAGATCATCAGCACGCCCTGAAGGAAGTAGATGCCGCTGCATTAGCTGTAACAGAAACAGCGGATGAGATCGTCAGTATCCTCAAATATGTGATCAATGCAGAGCTGGAAAACTACACCAATTCAAATTCTTAATTCTGCGGTGAGTTTTCGTTAAGGGTGCGTAACATTTTTGTTACTATTAATATCATAATAACTTTTTGCTGCGACGCTGCCATCTGAAATACGAGAATGGGGGCGTTTTCGATGCAAAGACCAACAAATGTTGGTGAAGCCATATTTTATGATGGCAACCAAATTCCATACGGAAAATATTCAGACTTTACACTGCGTTCAGCGTATCAGCCGATCTATACGATCGCGAGTAATACGACTGTTGAACTCACTGGTTACGAAGGGCTTTTGCGAGTCTCACTTGGTGATCGCGTAATTGATACAAAGTCTTTTCTGAATTCAATCATCGCTGAGGATCGCGCTTTCGTTGAAACGATGTGTCTTGCATTGCATATCAGAAGTTACAAATGCAGTCAGACTGTTGGTAAAACACTCTTTCTCAATATCAACTTGGCTAATTTTAAGTCAGCCGAACAAGCAGAAAGTGAGTTGTTTTTTGCCTTTTCGCAGTTGCGAGGACACGGGCTGGATAAGAACAGGGTTATATTTGAGCTACACAATGGTTTGGTGGCAGCGCCTTATGTCTTAACAAGACTGTGCGAGATGTTCAGAAGTAACGGTTTTGAATTTGCATTAGATGATTTTGGCGTAGAGCATTCTAATATAGAGCGGTATATTTTGTTACGGCCAAATATTATCAAGATCAACCGAAGCTTGTTCATGACCTCCAAGAATTTCAAGCAATTGGAAACTTTGATGGCGTCACTGGTTTTGACCTTTAAGGACAATGGTGCTTGTGTGCTGATGGATTGCATAGAAACCGAATGCCATTTGGCTACAGCCCTTCAGATGGAAGTAAGTCTGTTACAAGGGTATTACCTTGGTAAGCCAGAGCTGCACCCTGTGAGAGCCGACCACGAAATTGTTGTCGCGGATGCATTTAAGTTGCCTGCTCTTTCACTAATGACGGCGTAGTTTCTGAGCGAATTTGCTTGTTGCTCAGCTTTCTCGTTCTATCGCACGCCAGCCAATATCGGTTCGGCAAAATCCATTGTCCCAATTGATTTGGCTAACTGCTGAATACGCAGCTTTTTGAGCGTCGCTAACAGTTTTGCCGCGAGCAGTGACGTTCAAAACGCGCCCGCCAGTTGCCAGCAATTGCCCGTCTTTCTCTGACGTCCCTGCGTGAAAGACGATTGCACCATTTGCTTCCGCTTCAGTAACGCCATTGATTTCTGTTCCTTTTTCATAGGAGCCGGGATAGCCCTTGGAAGCCATGACTATGGTTAGAGCAGGGTCTTCATGCCATGCAGCCTCAACTTCCAGCATAGAGCCACGGCTAGCAGCTTGCATCAGTGTCAGAATATCAGACTTCAACCGAAGCATAAGCACTTGGCACTCAGGGTCGCCAAACCGAACATTATACTCGATGAGTTCAGGCCCTTTTTCAGTGATCATAAGCCCCGCATATAAAATGCCGCGAAAAGGTGCGCCGCGAGAATGCATGCCGGCAAGGGTTGGCACGATGATCTCTGACATCGTGCGATCAATCATTTCCTGGGTCATCACTGGAGCAGGAGAGTATGCTCCCATACCGCCAGTGTTTGGACCCGTGTCGCCATCTCCAACGCGTTTATGGTCTTGTGCCGTGCCGAGCATCAAAGCTGTCTGTCCATCGCATAGCGCAAAAAGGCTTGCTTCTTCGCCTACAAGAAATTCTTCGATGACGACCTCATGGCCAGCTTCGCCAAAAGATCCTTCGAAACAAGCATCAATACCTGCTTCGGCATCTTCGCGGCTTTCAGCAATGATAACACCTTTGCCCGCTGCAAGGCCGTCTGCTTTCACAACAACGGGTAGTGACATTTCATTGAGAAAGTCTTTCGCAGAATCTGCATCAGTAAAGCGTTTATAAGCTGCTGTAGGAATATTGAATTCAGCACAAAGATCTTTGGTAAATCCCTTAGAGCCTTCAAGTTGCGCGGCATAAGCGGATGGGCCAAACGCATCAATTCCCGCTTCTTCCAGATCATCGACAAGTCCAGCCACAAGAGGTGCTTCCGGTCCGACAACTACGAAACCAATATTTTTATAACGGCAAAATGAAATCACTGCGTTGTGGTCGCTCGCATCCAACGAAACACACTCGGCTGACTTTGCAATCCCTGCGTTACCCGGCGCGCAATAGAGCTTTTCGCAAAGCGGCGATTGAACGATTTTCCATGCAAGCGCGTGTTCGCGTCCGCCAGAACCGATGAGAAGGACTTTCATGTTGCTCTCCCGAAAACCATATCGACCTGAATAACATTTCCGCATGCGGCTTTGCAGGCTCTTGACGGTAATGGCATTCCCGTCCACAGATTTGTGTCATGACAGAACTTTCTCGCCAAGACCTCGATGCCAAAGTTGCCGATGCGCTTAAGCATTCTTGGGTATATCAATTGCCAAAGACTTTGTGGCCTTACGCACAACTTGCCAGATGGGAGAGGCCTATTGGTTGGCAACTGCTGATGTGGCCATGCTGGTGGAGTGTGATGTTGGGGATTATTGCTTCACAGACCGCGGGCCTAGATGTTAGCGGTGCTTCATCAGGCTTTTCCGCTATCAATATTCAGAAATTGGTCCCTGTTTTCTTTTCGATGCTTCTGCCATTGGCCATTGGCGCATTTTTGATGCGAGGTGCAGGGTGCACTTACAATGATCTCGCAGACATAAAGATTGATGACCAGGTCGATCGCACGCGTTCACGACCCTTACCCTCTGGCAGAGTTTCTAAAAAAGGCGCTGCACTTTTTGTGGTGTTACAGAGTCTTGGTGGATTGGCGGTGTTGCTGTTTCTGTCTCGTTATTCTCTGTTTGTTTTTTGGTTGGGTGTTGCTTCTCTGATTTTGGTTGCAATCTATCCCTTTATGAAACGGATCACCTGGTGGCCTCAACTATTCCTTGGGCTAGCTTTCTCGTGGGGTGCGCTGATGGGCTGGGCCATTATCTGGCACAGTTTAGGTACTGCGCCATTCCTGCTTTATCTGGGAAGTATATTCTGGGTCATAGGCTATGACACGATCTATGCCCATCAAGATCGAGAAGATGATGCGCTTGTTGGTGTAAAGTCTACCGCGCGGCTGTTTGGTGAGAAAAGCAAGGTTGCAATCAGCGGGTTGTACGCTTGTGCTTTTGTTTGTTTTGCGGCGGCATTTTCGCTGTCTGCACCTTTGACTGTGGCTTGGACTTGGCCTGCTTGGTTGGGGTTGGCGCTAGGCGCGCTTCAAATGATTTGGCAAATTATGATGCTCGACATCAATGATGGTGCGCAGTGCCTCAAACTGTTTAAATCAAACAGTCGCTTTGGCTTGATTCTGTTCTCAGGGCTAGCAGTCTCTTTATTGTTGGCTTGAACTATCGACGGGCGATCAGTTCCGCAGCGCTCAACCGTTCAATGTTACCAACTACACCCGGCTTACGACGACGCAGGAAGTTAGGGCGATGCTTGATCGCTGTGATGCGCTTACGACGCGCCCAAGGAGCTTCAACTAAAATATCGCCGAGAGTTTGCTGGACTGCAGTGGCCTTGCCTTCAATGCCGATAATCAACATTGGCAGTTTCATCAAACGGCTCCATGAATGCCAATCGGCAGCAATGTCTGCCATATCGTTGGCATAAAGAAGTGGAATACAAAGTTCCGGATCTTGATGAAGAAGTTCAAGCGTAACGGTCATCTCACCGCTGCTGTTTTGAATGGCACGTGCCGCCACACCCTTAAACGCTTTCGCGGGAACAGCCATGGTTACAGGCAATCCGCAGGATAGCATTTTACGAACAACAGCACCTTTTGTGTCCACCTTGTAGGTCTTGCTGCCTACTTCGAGTGTTTGTGTGCCGCGATAAGGGTCAAGCCTTAACTTTGCCCCGTGTTCCGGTTGAGTGGCCAGTTTTGCCATGTGTGCCTCACTGTACTTTTCAGAGCCCAATTCTTTGTCGGTGCTTCTGAAGACCGGATTGTTATTATTGTTTTTAGCCCGATCATGAGGCAACTATACGCGAGCGGATTCCAAAATCGCTTAACAGATAAGGTAAATGAAACCTTGTTTGAGAAAGTGGTTATTGAATTATTGCTAAGTCACCGATTGTTAAGGATGCTCATGATTATCATCGATAGCCTTGATCACCTGGTTTTGACGGTTGCCTCAATCGAGAAAACCTGTGCGTTTTATAGCGCTGTATTGGGTATGGAAGTCGAACGTTTTGGAGAAGGACGCAAAGCGCTAAAGTTTGGAAATCAGAAAATCAATCTTCATGAAGTGGGGAAAGAGTTTGAGCCGAAGGCTGCTCGTCCGACCGCCGGAAGCGGTGATTTGTGTCTGATCAGCATGACGCCAATGTCAAAAATTATGAAACATTTGCAGAGTTTAGACGTCAAAGTGGAAGATGGACCAATACAACGGACCGGCGCAGTAGGGCCGATCATGTCGGTCTATTTCCGTGACCCGGACGCAAATCTGATTGAAGTAAGCAATTATCTTTGAACTGGTTTAGCTGGTGAAGGCAAAGTTATCTATTGTCGAAAATTCTACCCGATCACGACCATTGTCTTTGGCGCGATAGAGAAGTTTATCAGCCGCGATGAGTAAATCGACCACATCGCGCTTTTGCTTAAACGACACGGCGCCAATACTAACTGTTAGTTTCAAATCTGGAATTTCGGCTTCAGCCGAAGATTCAATAACGAGTTGGCGAAGCCTCTCAGAAACTTCTTTCGCGCGTTCTTCGGAAACATTGCGAAGATGAATTGCGAACTCTTCACCTCCCAAACGTCCGATTGAATCTGAGGATCTGACTCCCTTTTTAAGAGCATTGGTGATTGCAACGAGTGCACGATCACCTGCCACATGCCCATGGGTGTCGTTAATGCGCTTGAAGAAGTCCGCGTCTACGATGAGGAATGCATCTTGCAGTTCCGATCCGTCGGGAATGGCCGCAAGTTCTTGTTTCAAGTCTTCCAGAAATGCTTCGCGTGAGAGGATGCCGGTAAGACCGTCTTTGCGGACAATTGTTTCAAGCTTTTGCCGCAACATTTCGATCTTACGAATAAACAACAGAAAAATCACGAAAAGAGGGAGTGATAGAACCGTTGTTGTAAAAAAGGTTTGAACTCTAATATCCCAGATAATCGACGTATAGAGAGCCTCGAAGTTTCTAAACGTCATCCAAGTTGTGATCACATCCGAAGCGAATACTGTAAATAACCAGCAAAGGAACGTAGCGGAGATCACAACAGGCCAACGGGCTAAATTCAATTTTTCCAACAGGTACATAACGGGGCTTTCCTACACTCCGCCATGTTACTTACATCGAATGGATATCCCGTTTCACACACTCCTACATTTTTATTGATTCGATTCAGAGCGTGTTTAGGGATGGGGCAAAAGAAAGCACCGTCCTAACGGAGATCAATAACCTTGCGTGGATTCATAATATTATTTGGGTCTAGAGACTGCTTGATCGATTTCATCAAATCGAGTTCCACAGGGTCCTTGGTTTTGGTTAGCAAGTCACGTTTTAATTGACCCACACCATGTTCGGCTGCCACTGATCCGTTATAAGAAACAACGAGTCGGTGTATTTTGTCGTTTATTTCAGGTTGTTGTGCTAAAAATGCTTTCTCATCAGCGTCTTTCGGTTGGGTCACATTATAATGGATATTTCCGTCGCCGAGGTGCCCAAACGTATAAAGTCTAGCATCCGGAATTTCATGGAGAACGATCTCATTCGCTTCTATCAGAAAATCGGCAATACGATGGATCGGGATTGAGATATCATGCTTCATTGATCCACCTGCTTCCTTTTGTGCAAGCGGCATCGTTTCACGCAAACGCCAAAAATCCTTTTGTTGGGCGATAGAAGAAGAGACAGTAGCGTCTGCTATTAAACCCGCTTCTAGCGCTTCGCCTAAAATAGCCTCTAGAGTTTCTGTTGCATCACGCTCTGACCTATTTGAAGAAACTTCAATTAGCGTATGCCAATTATGAAATTCGTTTAGTGGATTACGCACACCCTCGATGTTCTCAACCGTCAACTGAACTGGTGTTCGTGCCATGAATTCAAACGCAGTGAGAGATTGTCCGGCATGTTCTGTTGCGCGCTTGAGCAGTTTGACAGCATCTCCAACTCTGTCCATGCCACAAAACGCAACCGCTTTGCCCTTGGGTTTTGGAAACAGCTTCAATACTGCAGCAGTTACAACGCCAAGGGTACCTTCGGCACCGATAAACAGGTCTTTTAAATCATATCCGGTATTGTCTTTCTTTAGGCTGCGAAGCCCATTCCAAATTTCTCCGGAAGGTAAGACAACCTCCAATCCCATGACGAGCTGTCTCGTGTTGCCATAGGCAAGCACTCCCGTTCCACCCGCATTGGTTGAGATGTTGCCGCCAATTTGACATGAACCTTGTGATCCTAACGCAAGCGGGAAAAGCAGGTCGTTATTATCTGCAATCTGCTGAATGGATTCCAAAATGCAACCTGCCTCGCAGATCATCACACTGCTCTCCAGATCAAGTTCACGAACGGTGTTTAGACGCTCTAAAGAAAGGACAATCTGAGAGCCGCTTTCGTCAGTCACGGCGCCCCCAACATGGCCGGTATGGCCACCTTGTGGAACAATCGGTGTTTGTGTCTCATGCGCCAAGCGCATAATGGCTGAAACTTCTGCCGTTGTTGCAGGCTTCAGCACTAAAGGCGTCTGCCCGACAAAAAGCCCCCGGTTTTCGTGCGTGTAATGGGTGATATCATCATTACTGCTGAGTGCGTGCTGGGCACCAACAATGGCCCTAAAATGTTCTATCAAGTCCGGCTGCATTATGATGTCCTTGGTGCAGCGGCGCGGCGAAGGCGGTCGTTTATGGCGATGCCAATTCCCGTTTCGGGAATAGGGGATACGCAAATGCGTTCCTTACCCAGTGCATCCAATTTCTTCAACATGTCATACAAATTTGCAGCCGCCTCAATCAGGTTTCCGGTATCACTCAGATTAAGTGCATTTGGATGGTCTATGCAATCCGGTCCAAATTGTAGCCAAGCATCGTGCGTTTCACAGGATTGAGCATTCAAACTCACTGCTGCGTTAGGGGCATAATGGCTTTGCATCATTCCCGGGGCTTCGATTTTTTTACTGTTTGGTTGAGAAGGTGCGATACCGGTTGCTTGTGCGATCATTTCAGACGTGATGGCGCCCGGTCTCAGTAGGGTCAGTGCATCTTTCTCGACTTTCACAATCGTAGATTCCAGCCCGACTTCGCAAGAACCTTGATCTAGAATAACGAGGTCAGTGTCGGTGAATTCTTCTTTGACATGTTCAGCCGTTGTAGGAGAAACGCGTCCAGATTTGTTTGCGCTGGGCGCTGCCAAAGGTTTTCCGAACCGTGAAATCAAGTCTGCTGAAATGCCTTTCGGTTGACGTAGGCCTATTGTATCCAATCCAGCCGTAACCAGAGATGCAACTTTAGAGTTTTTAGCAATAGGAACCACCAGTGTCAGTGGCCCCGGCCAAAACATCTCAGCGAGTTTTAGCGCCAATGAGTTCAAAGAACCGAATTCTTGGGCCATAGAAACCCCGTCTACATGGCAAATAAGCGGGTTGAATGACGGGCGGTTCTTGAGTTCAAATATACGAGCTACGGCTTTGCCATCGGTAGCATCTGCGGCAAGGCCGTAGACCGTTTCGGTTGGAATCGCCACACATTGACCTGATGCCAGTGCTTCAAGTGCAGCATCAAAGTGACGTACATCTAATTTTGCAGAGTGGGTCAGCGACATTGTGTGCCATTTTCGATTGACGTATACGTCAATATTCTTCAAACAGGTGGAAAGCTTTTATCTGGAGGAAAGCCATGTATCGCGCACCCGTAGCAGAAATATCCCACACGCTCAAACATGTTGCGGGTATGAAGGACGCTTTGGACAAAGGAGTTTTTGGCGATTTGTCCGAAGACTTGGTGGACGCCGTGTTGGAAGAGGCTGGAAAATTCGCCACCGACCGGATTGCGCCACTTAACAAAGACGCAGATTTGATTGGTGCCAAGCTGGAAAACGCCAAGGTAACCACAACGCCGGGCTTTAAAGAAACTTATAAAGCTTGGTGTGAAGGCGGGTGGAATGCGATTGCAGGGCCAGAAGAATATGGCGGGCAGGGGCTTCCTAACATGTTGGCGATTGCTGCATCTGAAATGTGGAACTCAGCATCCATGGCGTTTGGCTTATGCCCATTGCTTACGATTGGTGCTATCGAGGCGCTTGATAAGCATGGTTCGCAGGAACTGAAGGACAAATACCTTGAGAAGCTGATCTCCGGTGAATGGAGTGGCACGATGAACCTGACAGAGCCTGCTTGTGGTTCTGATCTGGCTGCACTCAAATCACGCGCTGAACCGAACGGTGATGGCACATACAAAATTTATGGGCAGAAGATTTTCATCACGTTTGGTGAGCACGACATGACAGAAAATATCTGTCACCTGGTTCTTGCGCGCCTACCGGATGCCCCTGCTGGGACGCGTGGAATTTCTCTCTTTTTGGTGCCGAAATTCTTGCTAAATGAAGACGGCACTCCAGGCGAACGCAATGACGTGTTCTGCCAATCTATCGAACACAAGATGGGTATTCATGGTTCGCCAACCTGCGTGATGATTTATGGCGATGGATTTGAAGGCCGTGATGCAGGTGCAATCGGTTACCTGATTGGCGAAGAAAATCGCGGACTAAACTGCATGTTCACGATGATGAACAATGCGCGTCTTAATGTGGGCACGCAGGGTGTGTCCATTGGCGAAGCAGCGTACCAGCATGCACTAGCTTATGCGAACGAACGCAAGCAGGGTAAGGCTGCAGATTATGAGGGTGGCGGTATGGCGCCGATTGTACATCACCCTGATGTGCAACGTAACCTGCTTACAATGAAATCGATGACAGATGCCGCGCGCGGGATTTGTTACTCGTGCGCGTATGCACTCGACATGGCGCATGTAAGTGATGGCGATGATGCAAAATTTTGGGCAGAACGCGCAAGCCTCATCACGCCGATTGCCAAAGCATTCTCTACCGATGTGGGGTGTGATATGGCTTCAATTGGTGTTCAAATTCATGGCGGTATGGGTTTCATTGAAGAAACCGGCGCAGCGCAATATATGCGCGACGGGCGCATCAATCCGATCTACGAAGGAACCAACGGCATTCAGGCGATTGATCTGGTTACGCGGAAATTGCCTCTATCCGGTGGCGAGTGCGTGAAGGCGTACATTGCTGAATTGCATGAAGTGGTAGAACACGTTCGCGGTGCAAATCATGATGGTTTTGGCAACACAGCTGAACTTTTGGAAGCAGCCCTGAAAGATGTCGAAGCTACAACAGAATGGATTTTGGAAAATCTCGCGAACGGCAGCATGGAAAAGGCGCTGGCCGGTGCAACCCCGTATCTGCGCCAATTCGGCCTTGCATCCGGTGGGTGTTATCTCGCTAAATCTGCTTTGGCTGACAAAGACGCAGCTAGAATTGGTCTAGCGCGTTACTTTGCGGAGAATTTTGCCAGTGAATGCGCGGCCATTCGTCAATCTGTAACAACCGGTGCTGATAGCCTGCTGGCTGCTGGCGAAATGCTGAAAGCGAGCTAACCATGTCTGAAGCAAATGATCACATTGTAAGTTCAGTTGATGCGGGCGTGATGACCATCCGCATGAACCGGCCGGACAAAAAGAATGCAATTACGGGCGATATGTATGCGCGAATGGCTTCTGCTATCGATGAGGCAAACGCGAATGATGATGTGCGCGCCATTTTGTTTTTGGGTACTCCTGGGGCGTTCTCAGCTGGCAATGATATCGCCGACTTTGCAAAAGTCGCCATGACTGGAAAGCGCGACTCCATGTCTGTGTTCGATTTTCTTGAGCGCATCATCATGGCGCCAAAGCCAATGATCGCAGGTGTCGATGGTCTTGCGATCGGTGTGGGGACTACCATGCTGCTGCATTGTGACTATGTTGTCTCATCTGAAGCATCGATGTTCAAAACGCCTTTTGTTGATCTGGGTCTTGTGCCTGAAGCGGGCTCCAGCTTGATCGGCCCCGAGATTATGGGGCACCACAAAGCCTTCGAGCTTCTTGGCATGGGGGCGGGTTTTGGACCTGCGGATGCGAAAGAGGCTGGGTTTGTAAATAGGATTGTCGCCTCTGACGCTCTCGAAGAAACTGCTAATGGGATCGCTCAAGCAATCGCCGCAAAACCTGTTGAGGCACTGAAATTATCGAGAGATCTGATTCGCGGCGATCGGACGCCGGTTTTAAAACGCATGCAAGAGGAGGCTGTCTTGTTCGGGCAGCGTCTTGAGTCTGATGAAGCAAAACAGGCATTTATGGCGTTTATGTCCAAAGGATAATGCAGATTTGGTCAATTACCCAGCGCGTCATTGGGTGATTTTTTGGACGTAATAAATATATTACAAAATGAGATGATTTATTGACTGCACATGTCGCTCACTTCGCTAATTGAAGAAGTATGCGAGATAGTGTAACTCTAACTAAGGAAAGGGCTTCGGCTCATTTCTGCGCGGCTGGTTCTGACCCACATAAGGAACCGGCCGCTTTTATTTTTCCAGCAATACAACTGTCTCAAGATGATGCGTAAACCGGAACTGGTCAAACGCAACAATTTCTTTGATCGCATACCCCCCATCCAGAAGTATTGAGAGGTCTCTTGCCAGTGTTGTGGGGTTGCAGGAAACAGCGGCAACCCGCGTTACCTTAGACTTGGCAATTTGCTTGGATTGCAATTCCGCTCCAGAACGCGGCGGATCAAATACTAGCCCATCAAACTTTTTCAGGTCTTTGAAACTTGCTGGCCTGCGCTCAAGGTTTCTAACTTCAGATGTCAGCTGTTTAAGTTCACCTGCAGTTTCACGCCATGCCTTATCAAGCGAGTCGATAGCAGGTGCATTGTCTTCCAGTGCCCAGACTTGCGACTGTTCTGCAAGCCGTAAGGCAAATGTGCCAACACCGCAGTATAGATCGGCAACCAGCTTTGCCCCGTTCAGATGCCTAGACACAAGAGATGCCATCGCGTTCTCAGCTTCTTCACTCGCCTGCACAAATGCGCCGGGCGGTGGAATGACTTGTGCTTTCCCCATCACGATATATGGCTTTCTAGCCTCAATCAGGGTTTCCTCATCGAGCGATAGTCTGGCAAAGCCAAGATCTAGTGCTTTTCTGCTTAAGGCACGTTGTTGAGTATCGGACTTTATGTTCAAACCCTCGACGTGCACATCTAGTCCATTGGAGGTTGCCAGGACTGCAATCCGGGTAGGTTTAATTCCAAGTGGTAGCGATGAGGCGAAAGAAGCAAGGTCAGGCAATGCGGAGTGCAGTGAGGGTTCCAGCACAGAGCACTCTTCAAGTGAAACGATGTCATTGCTGTTAGGCTTGGAAAACCCGAAGTTCAGTACGCCATCTGTCCGGTTGGCCGAGAATACTGCCTTTCTTCGTGAAGCAACGGGAAATGAAACAAGCCGGTCAGGTTTATGAGTGATACCAGCTTTTTGCAGGGCTTCTGTCAGCAGGTTGAGTTTCCAAACCTCGTAGGCAGCATTTTCCATGTGCTGGAGTTGGCAGCCACCACAAGATCCAAAATGCTTACATTGGGCCTCTATCCGATCAGATGATGGCTGTATGATTTCGGTAGCCGCGCGGCGAGGACCTTTGCCCGAGATTTCGACGGTTTCACCGGCAAGCGTAAATGGAACGAAGATTTCGCGTCCCTGTTCAGTATATATGCCATCTCCCTGACGACCCAGTTTTTCAATAATCACTTCAGGCATTTTTCTCTCCTGCCAGCAGAAATTCGATGTTTCCGTCGCCACCAGTCACGGGGGAAGGGAAAAGGTGCGTTGCTTTCCAACCATCAAAAGCATCAAGCCAATTGCTTAAATCATTTGCGCATTCTTGTGCCATCTCCGAATCACGAACGATACCGCCTTTTCCCAGTCTGTCGCGTCCCACTTCAAACTGGGGTTTCACGAGGAATATGCCTTTCGCGCCAGATTCTGCGATGGTCAGCGCTGGGGGAAGTGCAAGCTTGAGAGAAATGAAGCTCACATCGCTTGTAATAAATTGCGGTGCATTGCCGTTAAGATGCTCAAGGGTTAGATCACGCGCGTTGAGGCCCTCTATGTTGGAAACACGGCTGTGAGCTCTTATCCGCTCTTCCATCTGGCCGTGCCCAACATCAATTCCATATACATGCAAAGCGCCGTGCTGCAACAAAACCTGACAAAAGCCCCCGGTTGAAGCCCCAATATCAAGCGCAATCAATCCCGTCGGTTTCCAATCAAGGGTTTGCAGCGCATGCTCTAGCTTCAAGGCTGCCCGCGAAACAAGCTTCTTAGCGGGATCGTTAATCACTACCGACGATGGGTCGACAACGCTGCGGGAGGGTTTGACGGATGCAGAACCTGACATGGAGATACAGCCGCGTTTAATGGCATCACGCGCACGTGCTCGCGTAGAGTAGTGGCCAGCAGTTACCAGCCAATCATCAAGTCGGGGATAGCTCATGAGCGCTTCTTGGAGGAAGGCTTAAGGAAACGCAAGTCAATAGGAAGGTTTGCGTTCCCGAGATTGACATTAGGCCGTATACTCATAAAATCGATGAAAATGGCAGTGCAAATTGGCTAAAACAGGCTAGAAACGGCCTGAAAAGCGGGGCCTTAGTCCCCTCTCGGCGTCGCTTCGCTTGCCTGTCGGCAATGGGTTGAAGGTCGTGACGACGCCGGTTCACGCCATTTTGCTGTCCTACGGATATGGCAAATTTTCTCGACTAATGCGTTGCAAGCGCTTGAAAATACGCAACATATCCTGCGCACTTGCGCCTATTAGTCGAATAAATTTGCTCATACCATTTATACCGATTTTATGAGTATACGGCCTAGTCAAGCGTAATGCGGTTTCCGTCTTTATCGAAAATGTCCCATTCGAAATTTCGTCGCTTCGATGGTGAGCGTTTGATGCTTCCTGTCAGGGTCTGATCAAGGCCTTCGATGTGGTCGCGTGTTACGAGAGGGGGTAAAGCTTCTGCATCTTTTTCAGGCGGAACCCATGAAGGTCGTGGTGAAAGATCAGATTGGCGTTCGGCCTTCGGCATTTTCGGCTCAAGGTCGCTGGGCGTCATTATTGCCGGAACTTGGTCATAAGAAATTGTACCGCGAATATCACCTATGCGCTCGGCAGCTCGCGCTGCAGCGCTTGCTTCAATGCTCTTGTCTGTTCTCACCTGATAGTCATCTGCGAAAGTGATTGATGAAAGGGCGAGAAAGAAGCTGGCACTAATTATTGTCATAGGGGCGTTTACCATTGTCATTCCACACGTAAAACTTGATTAAAAGTTTACAGGAATGATGTTAGGGAACCGCAAATGAGTTTGGTTAGCGAACTGCAAATTCTTAGAGTTAACGAACTCTTATAGGCATTGGATGAAGTCAGTAAGTGCGGCAGCGATTGCAACGCCTTCAGCATTGCTCAGCCATAGCCAGCTGCAAAAGGCGATCAACAGGCCGATAAAAATCGCCGAAGCAAAGTCGATGCCTCGCGAAAGCCATTTCTCTTTTGTTGATGGTGTTGGCGTAGCTATACTCATATTAGCTATTTTTGATCAAACGACGTAGTTTTTCAACTGCGATCTCATTGGATTCTCCATAAGAGATCGTCCCTTTGAAATCACCATCTGGCGTGAAGAGCATCACGAAGGCAGAATGGTCCATAGTGTAGTCGCCATCTTCCAGCTCAACGCGCTTTGCATACGCGCGATAAGACTTGATGGTTTTAGTCATTTCTTCCGCATTTCCCGTAACACCTGTAATGCGGGGATCGAATGCGTTGACGTAGTCAGCAAGAACTTCTGGAGTATCGTGCTCAGGATCAACAGTGAAAAAATAAAATCCGATATTATCGGCATCACCACCGAGCTCTTTTATCCACCCGGCAGTTTCCAGCAAAGTGGTCGGGCAGATATCCGGACAATTGGTAAAGCCAAAAAAGATTGCATGGCTCTTGCCGGTCAGGTCTTTATCAGTAATCGGTGTGCCTTTATGACTAACCAGCTCGAATGGTCCGCCGATTTTTACGGCGTTTTCGTTTTGACCAATAACCTTAGGCTCATTGCCAATTGTAAGCCAAGCGTAACCGGAGACGCCTGCAAAAATGACAACCATTGCCCAAAGCACCATTCTTAGGGTTTTCATATCTCACCTGATCGGATTGTTTAATATCGCTGTTAGACAGTTATAGGATCGTGCGTGATTATCAATACAACTCGCTGTGACGCATTGCCCTGAGAAATGGATTTAAGAATCCAAAGGTTCGGTTCCCGCAGCGCGCCCTTCGCCATCGAGGCGGATTTTCTCAACGCGGTCTTCTGCTGCTGCAAGAAGCTTACGGCAATGATTTCGTAATTTCTCGCCGCGCTCATAGTAGCTGATCGATTGATCGAGCGGAACATTGCCTTGCTCAAGCGCTTCAACAATGCCTTCAAGCTTGTCGAGTGCCTGCTCAAATGTCATTTCAGCGATGTCTTGTTCTTGTTCGCTCATGGCAACATTCCCTGATTATCCGGTCATCATCCGGTGTACATGGGCTGATGCGGACTCCGCAAGACCTTGTAGATCATATCCACCTTCCAGTAGGCTCACGACTCGGGAATCACAGCTTGTTTCAGCAATCTCCAGTAATTTCCCGGTTGCCCAATCAAAATCATCGTCCACTAAGTTAAGGCCCGCCAGTGGGTCACGGAAGTGAGCATCAAACCCGGCTGAAATCATTAAAAGATCGGGTTGGAAGTTTTCAACAGCGGGAAGAACGCGTTCACGAAATGCTTCTTTGAATTTCGAACCATCATCGCCATCGCTCAACGGTGCGTTGAAAATATTGCCTGCCCCTGTTTCACTGAGTGCTCCGCTGCCCGGGTATAGCGGCATCTGATGAGTAGAGGCGAAAAGAACGCTGGGATCATCGTAGAAAATATCCTGCGTTCCATTTCCGTGATGCACATCAAAATCCACAATCGCAATGCGCTCGGCACCATGTTTTTGTTGTGCGTAGCGTGCTGCAATCGCGATGTTGTTGACAAGACAAAAGCCCATAGCTGTTGTCTTCTCGGCGTGGTGTCCGGGCGGCCGCATCGATACAAACGCGTTATCGCATGTTTTTTCAAACACACTATCCACCGCATCCATTGCAGCACCGCAAACATGGAGCACAGTTTCCCAACTGCGTGGGCTCGCACTCGTGTCTGCATCAACAATCGCAAGGCCCGTTTCGGGAATGTTTCCCTTTACAGTTTCAAGGTGCGATTTTGGGTGCGCAACCTCGAACCAGGCAGGATCACCTTCCGGAGCGTCTATGCGTTCAAGTGCATCGAACCTAGGGTCTGAAAATGCTTCATCCAAAGCTCTAATTCTATCCGGTCTCTCAGGATGACCAGGAGGTGTAATGTGCTCGACACTGAGTTCGTGGGTATACAGTCTTGTCGTCACGGTTTACTCCGTTTGAACTTATGGTCTACGGATAGCGTATATCTTACCGTTATCTAGGCCAACAATAATCTCGGTACTGCCATCCTTTTCCCTTTGCCCAATCGCTCGGTCAATGCGGGCGGGAAGGGCTATGCGTTCAAGTTCAGCAAAGCTTTGTTGACGAATGCCGACAATGACCAATTCGTTTCTGGCAAGGGATGGCAACACAAGATCAGGTATGCCGTTGCCATTCACATCTGCGACCGTAGAAAGTCTCAACTCTCTTGATCCAATGGCGTGATTGGAAAACCCTGCCGCTTGCGCAATACGCACTAGATTGCCGTTTCGGAAACGATAAAATTGAAGAATACCAGCTAGATGTGGTGTGACAACAAACGCGATGTCCGGTCTGCGATTGCCACCAAAATTATTGATCTCTGCAATATTGAGCCAACGGTTAGAACGGCCGATAAATGGTGTTTGTGCAATCTTGTTGAATGCGTTGCCATTCAAACGAAACACGGCAACTGACGCGCCTTCAGACTGCGAAGAGATGATGGTGATCACTTCGGTTCTTCCATCAAGGTCCAAATCTGCAAGACGAGGCGTGATATCCTCAAATACTTCTGTGGAAGGAAGACGGAAAGTGAAAATCTCACCACGTTGTGTCTTCACGCGCAAAGCACCTGCTTCGATGCCATCACCCAGAACCGCATGACCATAGCGTGTTGTCGGTTCTGAATACCAAGCTTCCGCAATGTCGCCTGTTCCGGTTGCTACCCGCCCGTCCGGCAGCCCATTGGGTGCAACAGCCCGCGTATCAGGAACAACTTCTTGCGGAATAGAGCCATCAGTAATTTCTTCGACGATCCACTCCACTTGCTGTGGATTTACAGATTGTGGCAATTGCAGAGATTGCGCATAAACAGCGGCAATACCGCCAAATAGAAGCACACAAAGTGCAATCAGAGTGCGTCGAGACATCAGCTTTCCTCCGTAATGGTTTCGGCAATCTCAATACCGAAGCCTTCCAGTCCAACATAGTGACGTTCGCGTGAAGCGTATAATTCTATCGATTGAATGCCAAGATCGCGCAGAATTTGCGCGCCAAGTCCAATCTCCAGCCACTCATCTTCACGGCTTTTCGCGGTTTCATGTTCTTCGCGGTCATTGGCGGCGAGTTGGTCTTTCCAGCGGTTTGTATCTGATGCAACACCGACAGAACCTTCGCGGAGATATACAATCACACCACGGTCATTCTTTGCCATTTTGGCCATAATGCTATCCAGCTGAGAAGAACGACCAAACACATCGTCAATCACAGATTCGATGTGAAGGCGAACCGGCACATTCTGCCCGTCACGAATATCTCCGAATACAACCGCGAGATGGTTCATCGGGTCCCATGTGGTCTTGTAAATGTAAGCGGTTGCGGAACCAGCTGCTGTAGAAATTTCTGCTGTATCAATTCGGTCAATCAGGCTTTCCTGGCGTTGTCGGTACGCAATCAAGTCAGCTACCGAAACCGTCTTTAGGTTATGTTCTTCAGCAAATGCCATCACCTGTGGCCCACGCATGACGGTACCATCGTCATTGACGAGTTCGGAGATCACACCTACCTCAGGCAGGCCCGAAAGCTTACACAGATCAACTGCCGCTTCCGTATGACCGGAACGCATCAAAACACCACCTTCTTTGGCGACTAGCGGAAAGATATGTCCCGGACGAGAGAAGTCTTTTGCGCCGGAGTTCGGGTTCGCAAGACCGCGAACAGTTGACGTTCTATCGTCTGCAGAGATCCCTGTAGTCGTGCCATGTTTATAATCTACGGAAACTGTAAAGGCAGTTGCGTGCGGATCATCATTATTGGCAACCATCGGATTAAGGTTTAAACGATCCGCTTCTTTACTCGTCATCGGCGCACAGACAATGCCTGACGTGTGGCGCACAATCATTGCCATTTTCTCTGCCGTACAATGAACCGCAGCGACAATCAGATCCCCTTCATTCTCACGATCGTCATCATCGGTCACAACAACAATTTCACCCGCTTCGAACGCACGGATTGCATCAACGATTTTCTGTTGGTCGTAACTCATGACTTATACTTTTCCCGTTTGGCCGCGATGCATTAGATAGTGATCCGCGATTGCACAGGCCACCATCGCTTCACCAATTGGCACCGCGCGAATGCCAACACACGGGTCATGACGACCTTTGGTCACAACATCAACTTCTTCACCCTTTGCGGTTACGCCCTTGCGCGGGGTCAGCATAGAGGATGTCGGTTTAACCGCAAAACGCGCGACGATATCTTGTCCCGTGGAAATGCCTCCCAGAATACCGCCGGCCTGGTTGGACAAAAACTCCACGTTGCCATCTGCACCTATGCGCATCTCGTCTGCGTTCTCAACACCAGTAATGCGGGCTGCATCAAAACCATTTCCGATTTCAACGCCTTTCACGGCATTGATGGACATCAGATAGGAAGAGATTTCTTGATCAAGCTTTGCATAGATCGGCGCGCCAAGCCCTGCAGGCACATTTTCGGCAACCACTTCAATCACAGCGCCAACGGATGAACCATCCTTGCGAATGCCATCGAGATAATCAGCCCATTCGTCAATCACAGATGCATCGGGGCAAAAGAACGGGTTTTGATCGACTTGATCCCAATCCCAGTTGTCGCGATTGACGGTCTTCTCACCCATCTGCACCATAGCTGCCCTTACAACCACATCCGGCATAATTTTTCGCGCAAGTCCTCCAGCGGCAACCCGCGCTGCAGTCTCGCGCGCGGAAGAGCGTCCGCCACCACGGTAATCACGAATGCCGTATTTCAGATCATAGGTGTAATCGGCATGGCCGGGGCGATAGCGGTCTTTAATGTCGCCATAGTCTTTTGAACGCTGATCCGTGTTGCGGATCATCATCGAAATCGGAGTGCCGGTGGAGACCAATACGTCAGCGCTATTTTCACTTGCTAAAACACCAGACAGGATTTCAACAGCATCCGGCTCGCGGCGTTGTGTGGTAAACTTGGATTGGCCGGGCTTACGCTTATCAAGATAGGCTTGAATTTCGGCAATTGTGAATTCGATGCCGGGAGGGCACCCATCAATCACACAACCCAATGCGGGCCCGTGGCTTTCACCCCAGGTCATGACCCTGAATAAGTGTCCGAACGAATTGTATGACATATCAATCCCCAAGAAATTATGGAGTGAGTTCTAGAGCATCTATCGCACAATGCAAAGCCATTGCTGACGCGTCAGAAAAGTTCTTCGTTCCCGTTTTGAAACTTGAAGACCTTGTCTTGCGGGAACATGAACTTTTCAGCTTCCTCGACGCTTATGCCGCCCAATAAATACCTGACAACCCGCCCAACGGCGCCATGCGCTGAAACAACGTATTTTTGGTTGGGATCTAGCGATTCATACCAAGCTTTTATGCGAACCACGACGTCTTCCTGATTTTCGCCGCCTTCAGGCCTGAAGGTCCAACGGTTCTTCTTGCGGAAATAGTATAGCTCGCGATCCTGTGCTTTCATCTCTGCTTGGGTAGTGCCTTCGAGATTGCCGTAACTCATCTCGATCAAGCTCTCATCGGTAGAGTATTTGGATGGGTCCAGACCCATTTCCGTGCGGATGATTTCCATCGTCTCGCGGGAGCGCCCTAGTGGGCTCGATATAAACTCGAACCCTTCCGCAGTTCCGAGCACTTTGGCCAGGTTCTTGCCATTATGTTTTGCCTGTGCCCGACCGGTATCGTTGAGTGGAATATCTATTCTACCCTGGAATCGAAGTTCTGCGTTCCAGTCTGTTTGCCCGTGCCGGACATAATAAATCAGTGGGCCGCTCATGGGTAAGGGTTAGTCCTTCACCACGGATATGTCTGGCGCATCGACTGCTTTCATGCCGACGGTATGATAGCCTGAATCCACATGATGGACTTCACCGGTTACGCCGCGTGAAAGATCAGAAAGAAGATAAAGGGTCGAATCTCCAACCTCCTCAATTGTCACAGTGCGTTTCAGCGGCGAATTGTACTCATTCCATTTAAGGATGTAGCGGAAATCGCCAATACCGGAGGCAGCAAGCGTTTTGATTGGGCCAGCTGAGACCGCGTTAACGCGAATTTGCTTGTTGCCAAGATCAACAGCCAAATATTTGACGGAAGCTTCAAGAGCAGCTTTCGCAACGCCCATCACGTTATAATGTGGCATTACTTTCTCAGCACCATAGTAGGTTAGGGTGACCATTGACCCGCCGTCGCTCATCAGCTTTTCGGCACGCTGCGCAACAGCGGTAAATGAGTAGACTGAGATATCCATGGTTTTGCGGAAATTATCCGACGTCGTATCGACGTAACGACCCGTCAGTTCATCTTTGTCCGAGAATGCAATCGCATGAACGAGGAAGTCGATCTTGCCCCATTCTTTCTCGATGTTGGAAAATACCTGATCGATCGATGTTTCATCGGTGACATCACACTCGCCGGCAACAAATGCACCAAGCTCGTCTGCAAGCGGTTCCACGCGTTTTTTAAGTGCTTCGCCTTGATAAGTAAGGGCAAGTTCAGCGCCTGCGTCACGGCATGCTTTTGCAATACCCCAAGCAATTGAACGCTTGTTGGCAACACCCATCACCAGCCCGCGTTTGCCAGCCATCAGCCCACTGGTATCAGCCATTAATTTTCTCCGAATAGTCCCGCCTATTTGAACATTGACGAGTTGACATGTCCCCAAGCATTACAAGGTCTTGTGCCTTGCCTGCCAATTCTAAAATTAGCCTTACTGGAAAACATGTCAAAACGCACATGATTTATCGTCGCGGATTGTTACACGATGTTACCAAAATATACTAATAATCATCCGCCGAATATTTTTTTGAGATCATCAAGTTTCTCTTCCGGTAACTGAAGTGCAGTAACAACCAAAAGGTCGCCGAAACCACCTGCTTTCTTGGGCAGGCCTTTGTTTTTAAGCCGGAAGACTTTCCCGGAACTGGTTCCTTCCGGAATATTGAGTGATAGTTTCCCATTTACCGTTTTTACCGGAATTTTTCCGCCCAGAACTGCCGTCTCTAGTGGAACATCAACACTGCATCGTAAGTCCGCACCGTAACGCTCAAACACTGGGTCCGTTCTAAGCAAAAGTGTGACGAGCGCATCTCCGGGTTTGCGGCCGGGAGCAGTCTTGCCTTTGCCCTTAAGGCGTACGACTTGCTTGTTTTCCGGTTCAGTTGGAATGGAAACAGCAATCTGCTTTCCGTCAGGCATGCGAACATTCGTCTTGCCGCGCATCAGATCGTCAATTGTGACGCTAGCCTTGATATCGATATCTAAGGAGGGTGGTTTGGGTTGTGAACGCTGGCCGCCCATTCCCCCCATGCCGCCCATATTGCTAAACGGGTTACCGCCACCTGCTGCACGACTACCGCCGAAAGCAGAACCAAACATCTCGTTCAAGATATCTTCTGCGCCACCAAATCCGCCGCCACCGAACGGGTCGCCCCCTTGGCCACCGGGTCTGCCACCGCCAAAGGGGTTGCCACCGGAAAAGCCTGCAAATTTGGGTTGGCCCTTTTCGTCAATCTCACCTCTGTCAAATTGCCCGCGTTTTTCTGCATCGCCCAAAATTTCATAGGCTTGGTTGACTTCGGCAAACTTTGCCTGAGCGGATTTGTTATCCGGATTTTGGTCAGGATGAAATTTCTTCGCGAGCTTACGAAAGGCGGATTTAATCGCCTTCTCGTCAGCACCTTTGGGAACCCCAAGAACAGAATAGGGATTGGCCATGTCACACCTGCATTCACAAAAACCCCGGC
>CALLHT010000299.1 GCA_938009335.1 uncultured Rhizobiaceae group bacterium | reverse complement strand
GGTGATTGTGAGCGCAAAATTATCATCGGGTTCTGCAGGGTTAGCGGACGCAAGTTGAAGCCGCAGCTCATTCGGCAGGCTGCCACGCCAATTGATCATGTGAATGAACAGGTCAATCCAATGCCCTGCATTGCCGCAGATGCGTGTGCCTTCCTCTTCGTTCCTGTACCAGTGATCTGGACCGATGGTGTGACCGGAAACGAAACAGCTTAACGATAGTCCACCTTGCGGATTTTTTACGGCCTTACGGACACTTTGTATTGCTTTGGAAAACGGTCGATTGTAGCCAGCGAAAACGGTTGCGTTTTCTCTCTTCACCGTCTGATGCAACGTTTGGAGTTGTTCAAAACTAACAGAGACAGGCTTTTCCACAAAAACTGTTTTGCCGCATTCGATTGCTTCAACGGCATAGTCTGCGTGTGATGCATGGTTTGAGGCAATATACACAAACTGCGTCTCCGGGTCATTGATGGCTTGCAGCGCATTCTCGGCCACTCCATTGGCGCCTAGTGTAGACGCTGCAAATTGAGATTTCTCCGTGTCTATGTCGAAACACCAACGGATTCGCCGGCCAAAGCGCCGAGTAAGAAAATATCCAAGGGTTGCGAACCCGTATTGTCCGCAGCCGATGATTGCGATGTCTTGTGGGTTGTGCTTTCGCCAAACAAGCGGAAGTTTGCGTCTCAGACGTCCGGCAATTTTGAAAAGCGTCCAGCCGGGGCCGTAGAGACGTGTTGAGCGCCAAGCGCGGATTAAGGGCCTAATCATCACCACTCAACTTTCCGTGGCCAGAGTTTCCTGTCTCCTGAAGCACAGCCCTATATGCATCGAAAGTCAATTGAGCAATGGTTTCCGGTTCGAATGACTTAATTGCCTCTCTAGCCTTTTCCCCCATTTTCTCCGATGCTTTTTCATCCTTCAGCAGCAAACTCACCTTCTCAGCAAGTTTAGCTTCATCACGATTATCGACGATAAACCCGCTCACGCCATCCTGGATATGGCGAGCGACGTCTCCGACATCGGTCGATACGACAGGTTTTGCCATCGACATTGCCTCCCATACTGAAACAGGAGAACTTTCAGCCACTGAGCTGCACACATAAACATCAAAGCGATTGAGCATTGGCCTTACATCATCACGTCCACCGACAAACTCAATGTTGGTCACTCCAAGTTCATTGGCTAGGCGCTTTAATGTTTCAAAGTATTTTTTCTGGTTCTCATGGATAGGGCCAACAACAACGCCTCGTGCTTTGGAACCACGTTCGTTGAGTTTCGCCAACATTTGAATGAAAAGCTCCAAGCCTTTTATCGGGTTCACATTAGCGATTGTTCCGACAATTTTTTCGCCCGGCCATGTGTTTGCTTCAGACCATGAGATTTGTTCATCCGGGGAAAACGTGTTGCGATCTACAGTCGATGGAACAATGAACTGAGGCCGGGGGTCGTCTTTCATCCGCGTCCCGTAATAGTCTTGCGAGCGATGAGAAGCGAAGATGAAACCGCTTGCCCCCTTTTGCATGATCCAAAATAGGCGGCGGATCCAACCGGGCATATTGGTATCATTCAGGTGCCACACGCAGGGTTTGCGGGCGAGTTTGGCTGCGAGAACTGCTTTGTATTGCCAACTCCCGCCCGACGCATGGACGATGTCGATGTTTTCTTTTCGAAAAAGACGGGCGAGCTTGATGATTTCCCAAGGCGAGAAAACCAAATAGGCCAGCGCGACACGCCATTCTTTGGTTATACGGGTCAAAGCATGGGTTTGGTATCTGACGCCATGATTGGTGCACATGCTTTGAAAACGTTCTGAATTGCTGGTGGGCATCACAATCAACGTGTCAGCTTGCGAGGCCAGGGCAGAGGCAACGCGAACCATGCGGATTTGCGGTCCGCCCAGTTTTCCTTCTTCGATGACGTTAGCAATTCGCATTTATTGGCCGATCTGAATACGTGCTGGCGAGAATAAAATGTTCCAATAACTCAAATCGAACTTCACAATGATTGAAACTTAAAGGTAGCTATACTGAATTTCATTTTGAGCCTATGGGCATGGAATTTGATGTCCCCCAGAACTTCCTTTTGAGCATTAGGTGCCGGTATACTACAAACGTATGTTCTCATACTGGATAGGATCTACGAGTTCCTTTTCCACATTACTTCCACGCAAACAGGTAAATGTCTGAGCACAGCGACGGTCTGATTTGTAAGATCTTATCAACAAATGGCGTTATGGCTCTTATTGCAGGTCTTGAATTCCTGTAGCCCATCCAATTTTGGCCAACGATCTTGTAGTTGGATGCGTCTAAATCTTTGGCAATATATGCGAGATCGCCCGTATCAGGTTCGCGGACATGGCCGCGGAAAACTGGTTCTTCATACCACACATCCATTCCGGACCACTTGCCGATCCCAAATGGCACAGTAAGTCGTTTGCGTAAGTTCACGCAATTTGGAACGCCAATAAACATAAATCCACCCTTGGAGGTTTTTTCCCAAAGCGTATGGAACATTTTCTTAGGAGAGCAGTGCCAGTGTTCCATTGAATCGTGTGATGTAATCATGTCGATCGGACCATCGATAACATCTAGGTCCATTGAAAAGGCGTCGCCATCCAGTATGTTCATCCCTGCGTTTCGAAAATCAGAAAGGACGGTCTCACTGGCAGGGGTTTGATACATCTGATCTGAGAAATCATCGATAATCGTCGTTTGGTAGCCCATCTCTTGGCAAACCCTCATGAACGGAACAATTCCACCGCCAATATCAACCAGATTTCCACCTTTTTTCACATTGTCTACGACCGTTTGAATCTGCCACAACATACGCGTTCTGTTGTCATTCAATAACCAGTCAAATTCGCTCGGATACAAGCTTTCGATCTTTTTTGTTGTTTCGATAACTTCTTGTGAAATCTTCATAGTATATTTCTTTCAGGTGACTGTTGTTTGTATGTCGTGTCAAACTGTTAGCGGTTGTGTATTCCAGAAATCTTTCACCAAATACAAGCCATGGTATTTTCTTTTTAAAGAAAAGCTAAGCACGTAACCTGATGTTTTATGAGGGTTAACAAATTTCTATGAGCTGGCAAAGACAGATGGAATGAAAAAGAAAAATTAGACGCTGCATTTGTTGACCGTTCGTCCGCTTTTCTGTTGATTGCGCCAGATTTTCAGTTAGGGCGCCACCACTTTTATTCCTTTGGCAGGATGATAGGGGTTTCAAATTCTGATAGATTTAGGCTTTCTCCAATTTGGCACCCAAAATTTTCTTTGTTGTTCCTTCCTCTGGGCATGCTATAAAATTGTAGCCCACGTGAGGTGATTTTTTCAGGCGGGATGCATCTTTTGCACTCTTTACATGTTCGACTGTTCCATTTTCATGGATGAAGTACACAGAGAGTTTCTGATCATTTAGGAAAAAGTCCGTAGTTTCGCTATCTGGCTCATTACCGTGATCTTCGTAAATTATTAGAAAATCGCGGTCTTTCAATGCTGATGCGGCTCGCATGCTGATTTGTTCCGCACCCTCGACATCCAACTTAACAACGATAAGTAGCTCAGGGTCTGTTACTTTCTGTGCTAATTGATTTAGTGTTATCGTGTTGACTTCTATCGTGTCTTTAGATGCCTCTTTGATGCCTGATGCGGCGTGAGCCAGTGGATCGTAATTAAATGAAACCGTGGTGTCTGCTTGGTCAAACAGTGCAAAATGAAGTGTTTCAAAACGCTCTTCGTTTTGAGCAGCATTGTTCCGTAGTCTCGCAAAGTTTTCTGGTGCGGCTTCGACGGCAATGGTTTGTTTCGCGCCTCCCATAGCGCTGCTGGCAACCACACTCCAGTATCCAAAATTCGCGCCGCAATCCAGAAAAGCTATTGGAGTTTCTTTTAGATAAACGAGAAGGTGGTTGATTTCTGGTTCATATGAATATGAATTGGTCACGCATCTTAACCAGTAATGATCTGAAAGCCCAAAGGTGAAGGCTTTATCTGAGTCCCAGAATATCGTGCAGGTTTGATCTGGCGAAAGATACTTGCCGAATATTTTCCCAGCCCGGAACAGGCCTTTGTTCCCAAAGGGCTTGGTCAATACCCCCAAGATTTTCATGCCGGTCACAAATGCATGACCACGGAAATCAGAAGGCGATAAGCTATAACGCATTGCATTAATCCAATTATTTCGATTCATTCGAAAATCGAAGTTTGTTTATTAGGTCGCTGAACAAGTTTCGCGCGTAGCGCATCTCATTCATAAACCTATCGTATCAACGACAAATCGATGAGGTTTAGTGTGTTCTTTGAATTCTCGATGGGCGACTAAGTAGACGTGAATGTCGGCTCTTTGAAAAGCTTCGTCGATGGACACCAATTCTGTGCCTGAGAGCGCATTTGGCAGTTGTTTGATGTTTGGTTCGACGACCAATAGATTGCCATTATGCGTTTTTGAAATTGATTGCGCGATTTGCAAAGCCGGGCTTTCCCGTAAGTCGTCAATGTCCGGTTTAAACGCAAGGCCGTAGCACGCAACGGTGACATCGTCACTGGTAAGCTTGGGATATTGTTTAAGGAATTGATTTACAGCATCGTCCACCTTTTTGAGCACCCATTCAGGTTTGCTGTCATTGACTTCCCTCGCGGTGCGGATAAGGCGGCTGTTCTCCGGCGCGCTTGCAACAATAAACCATGGATCAACCGCAATGCAGTGTCCGCCTACACCCGGGCCCGGTTGCAAGATGTTTACTCTTGGGTGTCGATTGGTCAGTGATATGATCTCCCAGACATCAATATCCAATTGATCGCAAATCAGCGAAAGTTCATTTGCGAAAGCAATATTTGTGTCGCGAAAACTGTTTTCAGTCAGTTTTGCCATTTCGGCGGCACGGGCACCAGTGACGACACACTCTCCGGAAACAAATGTCTTATACAGTTGAACGGCCATCTCAGAACATTTTGGTGTCATCCCACCTATGACACGGTCATTGGCAATCAATTCATGCATAACTTTGCCCGGCAATACTCGTTCGGGGCAGTGGCAAATGCGGATATCACTGTTTTCACCCACGGTTTGCGGGAAGCTTAAGCCACTTCTTTCAGCGCTCAACCATTCAGCCATTAGCTCTGTTGTGCCAACTGGGCAGGTGCTCTCTAGAATAACAAGATTACCTTTTTCCAAAACCGGCGCAATTGCTTCGCATGCCGCCTTAACATACTTCAAGTCAGGTTCCCGATTCTCTGCTTTAAAGGGAGTAGGAACCGTTACGAGAAAAGCTTGTGCGGGTTCCGGAGTGAGTGAAGCACGCAAGAAGCCTTGTGTGACCACTGCCTGAACGACGATGTCCAACTCAGGCTCAACAATGTGGATTTCTCCTTTGTTTACCCGGTCAACCACATCAGGATTTACATCGACACCAAGAACGTTTACGCGTCTTGAAGCGAACATAGCTGCTGTTGGCAGGCCAATATAGCCTAAGCCAATGACAGATATGGAATCGAATGGCATCTCTGAGATAGCGGTAAATGGCTCTGTTTGTTCCGTTGTCATATCTGGCTATACCACGTTGTAATTTGCTCCACGATACGCGATGAAGCTTTTCCATCACCATATGGGTTATGTGCAAAACTCATCTCATCGAAGGCTGCTTGATCGTCCAATAGTTTCGTTGTTTCTTCAACAATAAGATCTGTGTCGGTGCCAACCAGCTTTACAGTTCCGGCCTCGATTGCCTCTGGTCTTTCAGTGGTATCGCGCAGTACCAGGACCGGTTTGCCGAGGGAAGGCGCTTCTTCTTGTACGCCACCCGAATCTGTCAAGATTAGTTCCGAGCGTGACATTAAGCGCACGAAACTCAAATAGTCGAGTGGCTCGATTAGAGAAATGTTATCGAAGCCACCGAGCAGGGTTTCGACGGGGCCTTTGACTTTTGGGTTTAAGTGCACCGGATAAACGATATGTACGTCGTCGCGCTTTGCTAACTCTCTCAAGGCTGCGCAAATTCGCTCAAATCCCGCACCATGACTTTCACGCCGGTGGCCAGTCACTAATAGGATCCGGCGGTCATCAGTACCTGGTAGTCTTGCGTCAATTTTTGCGGACAATGCTGGGTCAGCGTCAAATTTGTCTATCACACTAAGGAGGGCGTCAATAACGGTGTTGCCCGTAACAGATATTGCCGCCTGCGTGACACCTTCGCTTAACAGGTTTTCGCGAGATTTTTCGGTTGGCGCGAAATGTAATCTTGCGATTCCGCCCGTAAGCTTCCGGTTAATTTCTTCAGGCCATGGCGAATAAATGTCACCGGTTCGTAGTCCCGCCTCAACGTGACCAACCGGAATTTGTTTGTAGTAGGCGGCGAGGGAGGCTGATAACGTTGTCGTGGTATCACCGTGCACTAAAACAAGGTTGGGTTGGAACTCGTCAAGCACTGGGTTCATTCCCGCTAGAATCGATGATGTAATGTCACTTAAGCTTTGTGCTTGTTTCATCACTTCCAGATCGTAATCAGGCGAGATGTCGAATATTTCCAAAACACTATCCAGCATCTCGCGATGCTGACCGGTTACGCATACCCGAGCCTCAATTTCGCCGGCATTCTTTAATGCCTCAACAACCGGAGCCATCTTTATGGCTTCCGGCCGGGTTCCAAAGACAGATAATACTCTTAGGGACATTCGCCGTTACACTTCATCTTGCGTTTTTATCCCCGATGTTTTGCTGAACAACGTGGCCGACCTACAAATCCCTTGTTTGGGCGGGTTTCTATAAGACTCGGCGGGCGATCACTTTCTCGAAGAATGAACCTTCAATAAAACTTGCCCCAGTATTGTCAATGAATTGGACTGAATTAATACATACTTCTACCGGATATTTGTGATCTACTCTAGTGGTTAAGCGCTTTAAATTTCCTTGCAAACTGCAATCGGAATAGTTATCCCGTTAGGCGTGCCCGCTAAGGCATGGTGGGTATTAATTCAAGTAAGTTTTATGTTCCGCCATAATACAGTTCGCGAAACAAAATTAAAACCTACTGTTCTGAAATCTAAATGAAATTAAGTTTTTTTCGTATTTTTGTGTATTTGATCGTAGCCTTAGGGCTTGCGGTGTTTTTACCGATTGAAATTCGATCGTTTGATAAAGGGCCTTCCTGGTCTGCTGCTGTTAAATCGAATATGATGATCGTGTTGAGCTGTTCTGTATCTCTTGCATTTTTCATGTTGGTTCGTTTGAAAGACCATGCCAGAAATGGCGCCGCAGCAAACGTTATCATGAGCGTATCTATTTCATATGTTTTGTTGATCCTGTTCTTGTTGTTCGCAAGGGTAGATTATAGTCGGACAATCGTCTCCCTATCATATTTCGCCTGTTTGTTTTGGTTTTTGCTTATCCATTTTTGGGAGCAACGTTACGGCGTGTTTACATATGTTGTCATTCCTGGTGGTAAGCTTGATGTGCTTAAGCCTGACAAACGTACCAGGTTCATTCAGCTACGAGATTCAAGCGATGCAATTGACGTTGTTAACAATGAGAGAAAGCTCGATGGCGTTATTGCAGATCTTAGATTTGATCACGGGGAAGTCACAGAATCTGTTTTCACAAAACTGACCTTGGATGGCATCCCGGTTATTCACTATCGTAAGATTGAGGAAGACATGACCGGGCAAGTTGCGTTGGAAAGATTTACGGAAAATTTTCACGGAACGCTTCTTCCAAACGCCGAATACATTCGGCTTAAGCGCGTTTTAGATACGCTTTTGATCATCACATGTCTGCCGGTTGTTTTGTTGTTGGCTTTGGTTGCAATGGTGCTGGTGCGCGTTTCTGATGGCGGCCCAGTCCTCTATCGGCAACATCGGGTGGGATATTTGGGTAAGCCCTTCACGATTTACAAGTTTCGCACAATGAGCAAGTTCAACGATGCAAATCCCGATCAACACTCTGCTGAAACAAAGACGAACGATCCTCGCATAATTCGTTTTGGGCACTTTCTGAGAAAGTCAAGATTGGATGAGCTGCCTCAATTATATAACGTCGTGAAAGGCGATATGAGCATTATCGGGCCAAGACCAGAGGCAGATTCATTGTCAACGGTCTATCGTGACAGAATTTCGCTTTATCAATATCGCTTTTCTGTGCGCCCGGGAATCACCGGGTGGGCGCAAGTGCGTCAAGGACATGTGACTGAGCTCGATAGCGTTCGCGAAAAGCTAAAATACGACTTGTATTACATTAAGCACTTCTCGTTTTGGTTGGACATACTGATTTTGAGAAAGACAATCACAACAGTTCTCACCGGCTTTGGAGGGCGTTAGGTTTTTCCGGTAGTGTTATTGTGACGGATAGCACTAGGATCGATGCCGAAACATATTGCGCTACAGGAACATGTGGAGTATTTCCGTCGAACCAATTTCGGATAAGATATTGACTAACGTTTTGTTTGAATTTGCGAACAACGTACGCACCGCCCTCCATTGGTCGCCTCAGCAAAGAGTGAAAATTTATGCGTTCAAAACATAGTCCATCTGATATTTTCGAAATTCAACCTTCCTTTTTGGTTGCAGTAATTCGATGTATTTATGCACTTACGACAGGGGTATTTGGGCGCGGTTTCAACTTCGCTCTAAGGACCCTTTGTAAGGTCTTCCCCTCCAAAAAAGCTACGGTCCGCTTGGCAGATGATAGCGTGTTTCAGTTTGATCTCGATGACTTCTACTGGAATCGTATTGCACTCAAACACTATCGTTATGAACCTGAGCTGAGTCATGCATTGTACGCGTTTCGGGATATGGAATACGTGTTTTTGGATTGTGGGGCCAATATTGGATATTGGTCTGTTTTGGCATCTTCGGAGAAATTCGGGAAAAAGAAATGCATTGCGATTGAAGCCTCACCAAAGACGTTTGAAAGTTTGCAAGCCAATGCCGATTTGAACGGTTCTCGTTTTGCGGTGCTGAACAATGCAATTTTCAATGAGGATGGCCATGAATTCTCTATGAGTAATGCAAATCATCATGCGTCGCGTCAAATTGAGAGTGTCAATCACGGTGACAAAGCTACTGTTCAATCCGTAACCTTAGATACGCTCGTAAAAGATCATAACGTATCTGCACAAGCCAATCTTATTGTAAAGCTTGATGTAGAAGGACAAGAGATCAATGCGCTTAAGGGTGCCATTGAAACCTGTAAGCGTGAGATTTTGCTGGCTTATGAAGATCATGGCAAGGACCGCACGCACGAAGTCACCCAGTTTGTTATGCATGACATGGGGCTTGATGTTTATTATGTTGGCGAGCAGGGGGATGTACACAAAATTGAACAGCTGACTGAGCTGGATGCTATAAAGACCAAGAAAGGTGTTGGTTACAATTTCTTTGGCTGCAAACCTAAGGGAGCTTTTGCTGGCAAATTACGCGAAATCTACGCGTAGGCTTCAGTCCGTCAACAATGAGCAAGTTCTATTTCATTCGTGGTATTAATCGGGACACAACGTTGAGCATTGTCCGCGATGTCATCGAAGAAGTTCACGAACAGACTGGCAAACGAGCGCTTTTTAAATTTCTTCTCAAGAGGGGGAAGGGCGATGTGCTTATTCACGACAACTTGGGCTGGGACGCGATGCTCATCTTAATGGTGATGTGGGTTAAGCGCTACAAACTCGCCATTCGTCTACGAGGAGACGCCGTTCGGGTTTTGAAAGTGGGTACTTTTGGACGCTTCTATCAAGTGCAATATTTGATTACCATGCTTGTTCTCAGGTCAGCCCATCTGATCATTTTCAACTCTCAACACATGCAGTCTAATCCGGCATACTCCTTCGCAAGAGGTCGTTCATTTGTTGTTTACAATCCTTTGATGGTTGAAACCGCTACCCGTTCTGAGGAAGACATAGAAGAGCTTAGGAATAGTTTCTCGGAGCTTCGTTTGCTGACGGTAACAAATTTCAATATTGCGCCCAAGATTGCTCCTTTGGAACTGGCGTTGCGTGATTGGATTGATGCTGAATTTCTTGATAAGCATAATATCACATGGGATATTGTCGGAAGCGGTTTTGCATACGAGAACTTCAATCGGGAGTTTGCTGATCAATACGAGCGTGTGAAATTGCATGGCTTCCATAGCGAGGTAGAGCAATTTTATCATGAAAGCCATGTCCTTGCTTACCTCACTGGCATGGACGCATTTCCAAACGTTGTGCTTGAAGCGAGTTTTTTCCAACTTCCTGTCATTACAAATGAAGACAGCTGTGGCACGCTTGAAGCGATGTCAGATGGAACTACCGGGTTTGTAGTGAACGACAAAGCAAGTTTCAGAGAAGCCGTGCTTAAGCTGCGGGAGGATGAAGATCTGCGTCGGCGCATGGGATCAGCAGGCAAAGATTTCGTGATGAAGAACTATTCAATTGATGTGCAAAGCAGTCTGTTGAAAAAGAAGTTATATGATTTTTTTGGACGTCCTGATGTTGCTTAAGGTCGTATTTGTCAGAGGTATGGGGGCGTTATTCACCTTCGGTCTTGCTGTATTGCTTGCTCGCTGGCTCGGTGCGGCGGAATACGGCCGGTATATTTTTCTTGTTGGGACTGCCGGTTTTATTGCAACGGTTGGGCAATTGGGAAGCGGTATGGCACTTGTTAAATTTCGCCTTGAAGAACAGGATGAGGAAGCGCTGAACAACCCCTCTGCTTTCTATATGTGGCATATCATTGTGTCGTTGGCGGGGTGTCTTGTTGGCGCATTGTTGTTCGCAATCATCCTTGACCCCATGCGGGGCTATTCCGCTGTAGAAGTAGTTGGAATGATCGTAGCGTGTTTTCTGGTCTTTTTACCAAAGAACTTGTTTCAGAGTATTAAGCGCAGTGAATTGTCACTATTGCCAGACATGTTTTTTCTACCGATTTTGCTTGGTGCGTTCGTCCTCCTTTTGAATGTCCAGTCTGCAGATGCCGCTTTCGCATTTTACATCCTGTGCTCCGTTATTGGATTGTGTATTTGTGCTGGAATTTTTTATGTATGCGATCGAGCAGTTTTTATGGTTGTAAGCATCGATATTAAGTGGCGTGAATGGCTTGGGCGCTCTTTTGGATTTCTAAATTCGCAGCTCGGGCATGCCCTGATCTTTTTGCAGCTTCCAGTTGCCTATGGATTTGTGGCTTCGTCGGAAGACATGGGTTTGTTTTCTGCAGCCTACAAACTCGCAGCGATTCAACTTCTGGCATTTGCTGCAATTGGAACCTACGCTTTGCCGCGTTTTGCAGACCACAAAACGGTTAAAGACAAAAGCGGATTAAGAAGCCTCTTGGTTCAAATCGTGGGCATGTCGGCGCTAATGGCCGCGCCAATCATGTTGGTTCTTATTCTATTTCCTGAGAAGATATTGTTTCATTTATACGGAGAGAGTTTTACCGAAGCTGCCAACCTTGTGCCAATCGTTGCAGTCGGGATATTTTTTCATTGCGCTACAGGCCCGCTGGGTAATTTCCTGATTATGAACAATCTGACACGGTTTTATTCCGTTGTTTCTGTGTTAGCAGGCATTGTTGGTATTGGTGCTATTTTGTTACTAAGCCCGGTTTATGGCGCCACCGGTGCCGCAGTTTGTTTGGCTATTACAATTGTCGTTTGGAAAACGATCATCTGTTTTAGGGGTGTCGCGCTTTACCGGCAATTGCATTCCGATGAGACAATCAGATAAGGCTACATCACACGCTGAATATGAGGCCATCCGTACCTGAAACACTAATAGAGAAATCGTAGATCAAAGATACTGAGAATTGGAACTAGACAAGTTGATCTGGCTGTAGTCTGGGGTTTTGGCCTGCCTTGTTTAAGTGGCCCACTTGTTTTGTTAGAGCCAGCAGGTTTTTGTGAGCAGCGTTCATGCTGCAGCTCCATAGTAGTGCAGCATGGGCGCGTGTGGCAAGATGGTCTGTGGAGCTGGCGGGTGATACCCAAGCGATGAGTGCGGTCTTTTGGTGTTGTAGTAATACCTCCAGCTTTCGATGAGGATTTGGGCTTCCTTCAGCGTGTAGAAGATTTCCCTTGCGAGCAATTCATCACGCAGTTTGGAGTTGAAGCTCTCGCAATACCCATTTTCCCACGGACTGCCGGGTTC
>CALLHT010000298.1 GCA_938009335.1 uncultured Rhizobiaceae group bacterium | reverse complement strand
TTCTGAGAACATAACCGCCGCGATGCCGGCCGCTTTCTCTAAGCCAAGCACAGGTTCATAAGTTTCGCGCCATGATTGGGTTAAAAGATCACTGACGCCTTTAGCGTCGTCTTTTGTCATGTCGCGAATTTGAACCATGTGTTTTATTCCACTCCGAGTTTTTCTTTAACAAGCGCTTGAACAGCTTGCGGGTTAGCTTTGCCACCTGACGCTTTCATCACCTGCCCGACAAACCAGCCGGCAAGTTTGGGGTTCTGTTTGGCTTTTTCAACCTGATCAGGGTTGGCTGCAATCACTTCGTCTACTGCCGCTTCAATCGCGCCCGTATCCGTGACCTGTTTCATACCACGTTCTTCGACGATTTTTGCAGGATCACCGCCTTCTTCCCAGATGATATCAAAAAGATCTTTGCCGATTTGTCCTGAGATTGTACCTTCCTGAATTAGGTCGACGATACCACCAATCTGTTCAGGTGAAACCGGGCTGTCCTCGATTTCCTGATCAACTTCGTTCAATTTTCCGAGCAGGTTATTAATAACCCAGTTTGCAGCCGTCTTACCATCGCGCCCTTCGGCGACCTTTTCAAAGAAATCTGAAATAGCTTTGTCTGAAACAAGAATGGATGCATTATAGGCAGATAGACCTGCCTCGTTAATTAAGCGTGCTTTCTTGGCATCCGGCAATTCCGGCAGGTCTGACTTCAAGCTATCGACATAGGCCTGACTGAACTCCAACGGCAGCAAATCCGGATCGGGGAAATAGCGATAATCATGCGCATCTTCTTTAGAACGCATGGAACGGGTTTCGCCTTTATCCGGATCGTACAGACGAGTTTCCTGATCAATCTCGCCGCCTTCTTCCAATATTGCGATCTGGCGGCGCGCTTCATATTCAATCGCCTGACCGATGAAGCGAATAGAGTTCATGTTCTTGATTTCGCATCGCGTGCCAAACGGCTCACCCGGACGACGCACAGAAACGTTCACATCCGCACGCATCGATCCTTGCGCCATGTTGCCATCGCAGGTCCCGAGGTAACGCAATATAGAGCGAAGCTTTGTGACATAGGCTTTCGCCTCGTCGGACGAACGAATGTCGGGTTTGGAAACAATCTCCATCAACGCAACGCCAGTCCGGTTCAAATCTACGAAACTCATGGTCGGGTGCTGATCATGCATCGACTTGCCCGCATCTTGCTCGAGGTGCAGACGTTCAATGCCAATCTCAATGTCTTCAAAGTTGCCTTTTTTGTCGGGACCAAGGGAAATAACAATCGTCCCCTCGCCCACAATCGGGTCTTTAAACTGAGAAATCTGATAGCCTTGGGGCAAGTCAGGATAGAAATAGTTTTTGCGATCAAACACCGAGCGCAGATTAATTTCAGCGTTAAGGCCCAACCCGGTGCGAACCGCTTGCGCAACACATTCTTCGTTGATCACAGGCAGCATGCCCGGCATTGCCGCATCAACCAGCGAGACATTGTTGTTGGGTTCAGAACCAAACTGGGTTGAAGCACCCGAAAAGAGCTTTGCATTGGAAGCAACCTGTGCGTGGACCTCAAGTCCGATGATGACTTCCCAATCATCGGTTGCTCCCGGTATCAGTCGTTTGGGATCAGTTTCGCGGGCTTCTACTAGTTCTGTCATGTTTCAATCATTCTCGATAAGACGCGCAAATGCGCAACAATAATTGGTTACCTTCAATTAAACAGCACCACAGATAAATCAATCAGAAACACAGCATAAAGTGAAATTTTAAGGAACAGCACCTGTCAAACTGAGCCAAACGTAGCTCACTCGATCGCAAATACAGAACTTTAACTTTTCTTGCTTATTTTGAGACGACTTACAGTTAGGGAATGGACCATGGTAAAAAAAATAGCGTTCAAATTATTTTTGGTGGCAGTCGCATGGATTATTGCAATACCAATAATGATTTCTTTATTGAGCAGCGGATATAGTACGATGGCAGTTCTTGCAGTTGCGGCAATACCATTGTCCATCCAGTATTTGTGGTAAGCCAGAGTTAACCGGATCGTATTCGGGAGTCTCAACCCAACCGCCCGTAAAACGTCATGCGGGCACTTTCGGAGAGTTCAATCCCTGGCTCTGAATTGTAGGCAAGAACTGCAAGCATACGGGTTTTATCGCCTTGCGTAGGCGTGACCCGATGAATGGAGTTACGTCCTCTGAACAGAACCAGCGTTCCCGGCTCCATATTCAGGCAGTTGGGTTCAATCTTTCCATCCAAAAGCTTGCCCACCACATCGAAATTATACTCGCCTGCATCCGCGTCCCGCACATCGCGCAGATATTCAAACTCACCACCACCTTCCGGCTTATCAATCAATAGCGTGATCGCGAAAGACGAATTGTCAAAATGCCAACCAAGTTCCTGACCCGTTTTGGCATAGTGAATGTTCACCGCGGATAGCGGATCGGCGTAAGGAAAGAGCGCTTCTTCACCAACCACAGATGCAATGAAATTCTGGAACGCTTCGTCTCGGTAAAGCGTCTTAAGCGGTGACGTTTCCGGCACCTGATCATCGCCAATCAAACCTTTAGACGATATTACTTCCCGATTTCTGGGGTGATCCATCGGGAATGCTTCATCGGGTGGCGTTAAATATACATTGTGTTTGTTGGCGCAGAAATAGGCATCAACAATTCGGGCGGCACCTTCTGCTTTCATCTGCTCAATCGCCCCGGGTTGTATGAAC
>CALLHT010000297.1 GCA_938009335.1 uncultured Rhizobiaceae group bacterium | reverse complement strand
TCGTAGCGGAGTTCCGTCGTTTTGCCGCCAAACACACGATACGCAAAAATCGAATATCCGACGATCACGGGAAGAACGAACAGCGTGCCCACCAGAATGATCAAAAGACTTTCCGGTGCAGATGCGGACTCGTAAATCGTCAATTGGTCTGGCACGACGTAGGGATAAAATGAATATGCAAGGCCCGCAAACCCCAACAGCATAATCCCTGTCATTGCTACAAATGGCACTAGAGCATAACGATCTTCCACGTCAGGCATATGGCGCAATTGCCAGAACAGAAACAAAAACAGCATTCCCGTTGTTAATGGCAATGGAAGCAACGCAATGACCTCCGGCACAGAGAACCACTTTTCGAATATCCTCGGGCTGGCAAACGGTGTGGCCAGAGATATTGCCCCCATCCCGATCAATGTAAAAATCAGCGCTTTCTGCAACCAGCTAACCGCCAGTTTCTGCAATTCGCCCTCGGATTTATAGATCAACCAAGCAGCACCGATGGCGGCGTAAGCAGCAGATAGACAAACGGCGACCAGCGCGCTGAAAGCAATCGAAACCCAATTGCTCTCCAGCCCCAGAACGTAAGCGCCGAGCATGTAGCCTTGGGCAAGTGCTGTGACAAGTGACCCCGCAAAGAACACCCTGTTCCAAAGCCATTTTTCCTGCGCCCTCGCCTTTGCGCGAAACTCAAAGGCAACGCCGCGTGCAATTAACCCGATGAGCATGATCGCAACCGGCAGGTATAGCGCGCTCAAAATCACACCATGCGCAACTGGAAACGCCACCAACAGAATGCCAATCGCCAAAACAAGCCAAGTCTCGTTCGCATCCCAAAACGGACCTATGGACGCTATCATTTTATCGCGATGGTCTGTTGGTGCGACGGAGAAAAGAATTCCCACACCGAGATCAAAACCATCGAGAATAACGTAGACGAGGATTGAAAGCCCCATAACACCCGCAAAGATTAGCGGCAGGTATGGGTAAAGTACTTCAACGTTCATCACTATTCTCCTGGTTGCAATACGGCGTTCGCGCCTGGAGCGGGTAAAGCGGTTTCTCCAGCTACGCCCGGATCCGGTCGATTATCGCCATCCTTGGCCGCTTTGAGCGTCAGGCGTGTCAAAACGAACAGGTAAGCGAAGAGCAGCAAAACATAGGTTGCAAGATACATAAGAAGCGTAGAGAGAACCATGCCCCCGGAAACCGGCCCCAAAGCTTCCTTGGTACTAAGCACACCAGAAACAAGCCACGGTTGGCGACCGATCTCAGTGACATACCATCCCGCCAGCGTTGCTATCCAACCAGAAAATGCCATTGGCAAGAGAACATAGGCAATTGGTTTCGGGAGTTCGTTGCGGCGCCATAAGAACCATGCAGCAGCCCATGAAACCACCAGCATGGCCATCCCTGTACCCACCATAATGCGGAAACCCCAGAACACGGGTGCTACCGGCGGATGTTCAATCGTACCGTCCTCGGCAACAAAATCATTTAATCCTGGAACAACACCAGCCGCTTCATGTTTGAGAATAAGACTTGCCCCGTTTGGAATACTCAACTCAAACGAATTTGAGCGAGTTTCTTCATCGGGAAGCGCAAAAAGAAGTAGCGGAACATTCCCGCGGGTTTCCCAATTGCCTTCCATGGCTGCAACCTTGGCCGGTTGATGCTCAAGCGTGTTGAGACCGTGTAAATCACCTACAAAAATCTGAATGGGGATCAGCAGTGCGGCAGTATAGACTCCAGTCTTCAGAGCCTTGAACATGCCCGTTGATCTGTCACCCACCAGATACCGTAATGCGGAAACTCCTGCCACAAGAAAGGCAACTGTAAGCCCGGACGCGAGCAGCATATGTGATAAACGGTACGGCATGGACGGATTAAAGATAATAGCCATCCAGTCCGTTGCATGAACGACACCTTCTCGAATTTCGTACCCGGTTGGCGTATGCATCCATGAATTGAGTACGATAATCCAGAAGGCACTCATCGTTGTTCCGAACGCAACGAGAAACGTCGCCAACGTATGAACCCGGTTTGAAACACGTCTAAAGCCAAACAGCATGATGCCCAGAAAAACAGCTTCAAGGAAGAATGCTGTGAGCACCTCATAGGCAAGCAGTGGTCCTGCAACATTACCTACTTTTTCCATGAAGCCCGGCCAGTTGGTGCCAAACTGGAAACTCATGGTAATGCCGGATACCACGCCCAGTGCGAATGATAGCGCAAAAATCTTCACCCAGAAGAAATAGGCCTGCATCCAGCTTTCATCGCCAGTGCGGTTGAAACGCCACTTGAAGAATAAAAGCAGCCAGCCAAGCGCAATCGTGATTGTGGGGAATAGAATGTGGAACGAAATATTCGCGCCAAACTGAATACGGGAAAGAATAAACGGGTCCATGCCATCCACCTGATGCCGGTTGCTTTATTTGCTCCACCCATGATTAAGGTATGTGATCTTTCGCATTTTCTTATATGACAGCCTGACGCATGCGACAGGATGTGCAAGCGATTACGTTACCCGCAAGTCTCTGAGCCAAGCCGATACACGGTCTGCGGGTATTGTTGCCGCTCTAATCGATTCATCAAATCGTTGTGTAAGTTGGCGAATGTGATCTACAGAGTTGATGACCATATACATCCCTCCAAGATAAACCGCAGCTCGTTTGGGACCAAATACCGTGTATGGAGAGATGAAGTGTTTCCGACCATCAAACATGAACAGCCGAAACGTGGGATACAACTCGTCTATTAAGTCAGCCATATGTTCAATCTGCGCTTGTCTTTTTCCGCGGGTAAGGCCTTCCCAGATATCTCGACCTGCAGCCAGATTTTCCATGCGCTGAAAGGGCATCACAACCTCCATGTCCGTTTCCGGCCGTCGGTTGTAATCCAGCTGTTCTCGGGCGAAGGCGTTTTTGTCATCGGCGGGAACAGACTGCTTCTCGCCAAACTCAAACTCGACGACGGCACGCGTTCGCAACAAATCCGGTAGACTGCTGGGTACATACCGGATTTTATATCCAGCAGCTTCTGTATGCCACTGCGCGAGTAACGAATGTCCCTGCTCCGGGCTGGCGTGTTCAATATCAAAGACCGAAGATACTTCGCCCAATCCTGTCTCATCCTGACTCAGGCCCAGCAACCAATCCATGCTCACATTCTGAGACGATGCGATTGCAATCAGCGTTTCACTTCGGGGTAATCTGATAGAAGCTTCATTCAGAAACTGGCTGAGAGCGGAGCGATCCAGGTTACATTCCTGCGCAAAAGCAGAAACGGACATCGCCTCGCGACTGATCAGCAACCGTAGTCTATCCCGAAATTGCTGCGATATCTTGCGCTTATCTATACTCATGATTTGATACTATTCGCACTTTTGTTGTATTTGCACAACATTTCTTACCAATTGCCGCACAAACGCTCATCGCAATCTGATTCAAGTTTAGGCCATAATACCCTGAAAAGAATAAGAATTGGGGCATTCATGAAAAGTGAAAAGCGGGCTAATAATATCGCACGTATAGAATGGCAAACCGTTTTGCTGATCATTGCGAGTTATACGCTCTGGCTCACATTACTTCTAATCAGCCAACATCTTCATCCGCTTTTGTGGGTCATTATCAGCGCGATCAACATCACACTATTTATGTCGATCACTCATGAAGTGGTTCACGGCCATCCTACCCGAAATGAAGCGATCAACCGTCTCATGACCTTGCTACCAATAGGCTGGTCTATCCCCTATGAGCGGTTTCGGGATACACACCTTCATCACCATGAAACAGACGAATTGACGGATCCGTTTGATGATCCGGAAAGCTGGTACCTTGCCAAGCACCAGTGGATGACAAGAAATCGCGGCGCCAAGATGATCCTGACGTTCAACAACACGCTTCTCGGGCGCATGTTGATCGGTCCGATCATCGGGTTAGGTCGATTTTATGCACATGAGATGAATACCGTTTTGCGCCGTGACGGAGCGGGAAAGAAACTCTTTTTGCCCTGGGCTCTGCACATCGCTTTATGCGGGGTCATGGTCTGGTTGATTGTCACATTCAGCCAAATAGCGCTCTGGCAATGGATAGCATCCATCTATCTCGGCCACTCAATCCTGTTGATCCGCACGTTTCTTGAGCATCAAGCAGCGCCCGATCATTCGCAACGCACGGTGATCATAGAAACGCCATGCCCGATTGCGTTTCTGTTTCTCTTCAACAACTATCATTTTTTGCACCATGATCAACCGTATGTACCCTGGTATCATTTGCCAAAGGAATATAGCGAGAAACGGGATCTGTTCCTTGCTGAAAATGGCGCGTATGTATATCGATCTTATTTCGAAGTGTTTCAAAAATTCTTTCTGCGCAGCAAGGAGCCGGTAGCGCATCCATTCCTGCGCCAATCTTGAGAGGACAGCTCGGCGTGGCTGAACCGATAGCAACCTTATCCATGTATGATTGGCCTGAGACGCGAGCATCGCTCGAACGTTTCTGGAATCTGATCGCGGAAGAGTTGCGGCACACTGATCTTCCCACTCCCGGAATTTTGCACCATGTTGAGGATCAAATGCCGCTTTGGACCTCTCCGGAATTGGTAATCGGTCAAACCTGCGGCTGGCCATACGTCAATTCATTGAGGGATAGCGTTGTTCCATTTGCCCGTTTTGATTATGGGCTTGATGGATGTCCTCCTGGCACCTATCGCTCGGTATATATTGGGCAGAACGCGAGTGACAGTCGCTATCTTGAAGATGCGCAAACACTGCAAACCTGCCCATCCGTGGCAATCAATGGTGATGATTCTCAATCCGGTTTCCATGTCTTCTCAGAGATTTCAGGAAAGCCGACAACTCTGGCTATTGCTGAGCAACAGCGCGTTCTCACACGCGCGCATCGTAATTCTGTGAAAGCTGTCGCCAATGGCGATGCACAGATTGCGGCCATTGACGCGGTTGCCTTCGAACTGGCGAAACGCTTTGAAAATGCCGCGGTCAATGCCGTTCAAATTCTTGGGCATTCCATCCCAAAACCGGGACTGCCTTTAATCACATCAAATCGTCACGCAGAAAGCAAAGACCAATTGTTTGATGCCGTTTCTAACGCACATGCAAAACTGTCAAAATCAGATCTGGACACACTCCTCATTAAAGAAGTTTTGCCTGCCCACGACAGTGACTACGACATTTTCCTTGCGTCGCGATAGTCTTTAGCTCCTGAAAATCCTCAAAACTACCCGTAAATACAGTAGAGACCTATTTCACTAATATGTATTGTTTTTAGATTTGCTCATTTCTTGAGCATGGGGTGGGCTATGAATATTTTAGAGAATGACATCGCTGGCGCGCTGACCTTTATTCAACAGCATCTATTGGGGTTGGAAATTTCGACACGCCAACATCACGATTTTAATAAATTCAAAAAACGAATGAAGAAGCTTCGTGGTACGAAGTGCTCAGGCCAGTTTGACACAAAGAGAACGCTACTACATCAGGGAAATGCATTTTGGCTTGAATGGCGCCATAAGAACAAAACCATATGCATTCATGCTATGCGCCATGACGACTATCAAGATACCGACCTTGCCACCATCTGGACTTCCGGGCAGCAATCACTGGCGTATGCCGGTGGCAAAATAGGAAAAATGCAGCCTGAACTTGCTCATCAAATGGCCGGTAAGATCGTCTATGGCGGCGACCTTTATATGACTGAAGCATTTCGTGGTGTTGAAGGGCTATCCACATCGATTGCGCTTCAATCCTTCCTTTATGCAGAGATAAAATGGAAACCGGACTGGATTTACGGGTTCATTGACAAAAAGAACGTAACCCAACGTGGGTTTGCCGGGCGATTTGGCTACAATCACAAAGCGCCTATCGGCACACATTGGGAGAAACCTCCCAAGGGTATTCGTGCTGACGATTACCTCGCTGCTCTTGATCGCAGCGGATTAGCGCGCAATGCCTGGGCTATTGCCACGTTCGGTTTAGGAGGGTTGCTGCATAAGCAATAAGCTTTCGACCGCCGGGATCCTGATAATGCACCATATACCTCAGAAACGGTACAAATTGTGGTCCTTCAGGAAACATAACTGTCGCCTCGCACTCCTGACAGAAGGTGCCGTTTTCTACCGCATCTTCATATCCTGCCGCAGCAAGGCGTTCGAGATTTGCGTCCGGCGTTCTACCGGTTGTAAAAGCATCATTTCCGTAGTGAGTTTCGAACAGCTTCTTTTGATCTGACTGATTGCCCATCAACAAAATGGGCGGAGCAAGCTCATAAGTTTTAGTCGGTTGGCAAATTGTCAGATGCGGAAAAAACTCGGCAAAATCCATATCGATGGTGAAGTTATTGCTCGTCATATAATCATGCAGACTCGTGATGACGGAAAACTTTGACCGGCACAAATAGTCTGGAGAAAGGCGTTTGGAATCGTATTCAATCATTTTGCGAAACCTGAGACAGCACTGATTCAATATACTCGACGATGTCCGCAAGGCCATCATCCAATGTAATCTCAGATAGAGATTCTTTGCCCGTTTGCATCTTGATAAAAGCACGCAGGGTTTCTTCAAGGCCACTGGCGCGAAGTCGATCCGCAAGTCTTTGCTGCGCGAATAGAGTTACACAATGTGTCGCGTTATTGGCCCCCAGTTTTTTTACAACAGCTTGAACATGTTCTTGCACAGTCGACTCATTGAGCGAAAGCGCATTGGCAATTTGCTTGTTGGTCATACCGCTGGACTTGAGCGACATCACCTCGGTTTGTTTTTCTGTCAGCATATTCGTGTTCCCTGCCCCAGAAACAAAACGCTTTTCAACTTAATAGATCAGTTCAAACAAACACTACCCTGTTTCTCGGCGGGTTTACAAGCCAATCAGACTATTGGTTAATGCCTTATCGGCAATGCACTCATAGGGACATAACGCCCCTTTCCCTCTGATTGGGTGCGTTGCTTTTTTTTCTTTTCTATCTGTAACTTATTTGATTTTTCAAACAACCTGATTCAAGGCGGTCAGCTCTCGAAGTGGGTTACTCCACGACGATCTTCATCAATTTCAAGGGTCGTGTGGAATGGATCATGCGCGCGTTGTTCGCAGTTTTTGCGTGGGCACAGGCGGCAATTCACCCCTATTTCTGTCACCAACTGCACCATGTTTGGATCAGTCGCCTTTCCGTACACCAAATCAGGGGCATACTCCACCGGACAGCCTAGGCAAACCGCAAGGCGTTTGTCTTCAGTGGAATAGCGAATTGACGGTCGATCCACGGTCCGGTTCACGGTGAGATATCGGCTATGATCTGGCATCTCTACAGTCTGGATCAAAATTCGGCCGGGCACCCGAAACGAATAATGAACGTTTAGCTTTGGACACGCCCCCCCATAGCGAGCGAGTTGAATTGGGGTCACATTGAAGCGTTTCGAAACGTTACCCCCTCGGTCTACGCGAAGAAAGAAAAACGGAATGCCCCGCTTGCCCGGTCGCTGCATCGTGGTAAGCCGCTGGCAAACTTGTTCGTAAGAAACAGAGAAACGCGCAGCCAATCGATCGATATCATATCGAGAAGCGACCGCTTCATCGTAGAACTCTTCGTACGGCATCATCAGAGCAGCAGCAAAATAATTGGCGAGTTCAATCCGAAATCTGGAAGCCACATGCTCTTTTTTCAGTAGCGCCTCAGGAATTTGTTCATTGATCAGATCCGGATACTCAATAAGCGCGATCATATGCGCGATCTGGAATATCCGGTTCATGTAGTCGAGGCCGTCCGAAAGAAAGAGCGTGTTCTGGTTCCGGTCAAAATAGCGAAGCGCTCGGCCAAGCACTTCATCGCGAACTCGCTTCACCCGAACACCAAGTTTTTCCTGTACGTAGTTTAGCAAATATCCATGCAGATCTTCGATTTCTGCCACCGAGCGCCCGATACAACTTTGAGCCGCTTTCTCCAGCTCATCGAAATAATTGTTGTTGGAGCGGAAAAAGTCATGTGCGCTTTGCTCGACACCCAGAGCTACATCTTCATCTCCTGACAAAAATTCGCTCTGTTCCGCTAGCCGCTCTCCATACGTGCGATAGGCGTTGTAAATGTTCATCACCCCACGCATCAGATTGGGTGAATACTCAATGGCGGAACGCAACTCTTCGATATCCGGAACAGTATCACCGAAAGCCGCATCTTTGGTT
>CALLHT010000296.1 GCA_938009335.1 uncultured Rhizobiaceae group bacterium | reverse complement strand
GAGCTTTCTCCCGGAAGGTTTGTCTGCATTTTCTGCAATTATACTCATAGGCGCCAGTTTCTTTACGTCAGGACTGACCGCAGCGGCAGGTGTTGGCGGTGGTCTGCTGATGCTGGCACTGATGACATACCTTATTCCAATTACTGCGCTCATTCCGGTTCATGGCCTTGTTCAACTGGGCTCGAATGCGGGGCGCACTTGGGTGCAACGCGTGAACGTCGATTGGAATATTGCGCGCTACTTTTTACTGGGCAGCGCAATAGGTGCTTTGGCGGGTGCACTTCTTGCCGTAAAACTTCCGCAAAACCTACTGGAAATTTCTTTGGGCGTTTTCATTCTTGTCCTGATCTGGGTCAAGTTTCCACCCATTCGCAATGCAGGTAATCCGATTATCTCTCTAGGGGGTGGGGTCACGACCTTTATCTCTATGTTTGCCGGTGCAACAGGCCCGCTTGTTGCTGTTTTCCTGAATAAGCTATTCACGGAACATCGTCATTTGGTAGCAACGCATGGCGCTACCATGACTGCTCAACACGCGCTGAAGGTTACCGCTTTCGGGTTTGTTGGATTTGCTTTTGGTCAATGGTTGCCACTGGTTGGGGCGATGGTTTTTTCGGGGTATTTGGGAACAAAGGCCGGAACCCTGTTGATGAACAGGCTGCCAGAGAAGCAATTGAAACAGCTTTTCAAATGGACCTTGACCTTGGTAGCACTAGATTTGATGCGCCGCGGGTTTGGCTTGTTCTAAGCGCGGAGCGCCAAATCAAACCCAGGTATCCAATCGTAAAGCAGCGCAAATAACACAAGTGCCAGCGCCAATCGATATACCATGAAAATGAAAAAGCTCATGCGTTTGACCATCGCCATCAAAAGCGCAATGGCGGCAAGGGCGGCAAAGAAGGTTAGAACTGCAGCCCAAATCGCATCCGATGTGATGGGTGTTCCTGCTTCAATCGCATCAAGGGTCACAAACGCGCCTGCGCCCGCAATTGCCGGAATTCCCAACAAAAATGAAAACCGGGCAGCCTCCGGACGATCAAAACCCAAGAAACGAGCGGCGGTCATTGTAATGCCCGAGCGGCTTGTGCCCGGAATAAGAGCAACGGCTTGAGCGAGACCAATCACCAATGCAGGTGGCAATGTCATATCTTCCATTTTCTTCAATCGAGTGCCGATCAGATCAGCCACATAGAGAAGCACGCCGAAGATAATGGCGTTCCAAGCGATAATCTCTACACTGCGCAATCCATCACCAATGCCTGATTTTTTCAGGAAGAGACCAAAGACTACCGCAGGGATTGTGGCTAGAAGGATGTATAGTGCCATGCGGCTGTTATCGTTCATGCGCAATCGTAGAAGGTCTAGCCCGCCTGCGATGAGCTTTAGGACGTCCCGCCAAAAATAAGCGATCACCGCAAACAAAGAGCCCACATGCACCATCACGTCTACAAGCTGGCCTTGGTCTTTCCATCCGGTCACAGCAGGGATCAGGATCAAGTGGCCTGAAGATGAGATCGGAAGAAACTCTGTGATCCCCTGAACGATTGCCAGAACAATAATTTGTTCGACTGTCATCATGAAATTGCCCTCACGCTTTTGAACCGTACTGCTTGCGCCGCCGTTTGGGTCCATCTATGGTTTTCTAAATCCAACCTTGATTCTTCTTTTCCATGTTCGCGACTTAATTTCCAGTACAAGTTCAGATTCAAATGCATACCGTTTATCACCATGTCATGAATGCCGGATCGCGATACGTGCGATTGCTGCTTGCTGAATATGAGCAGGCTGCCACGTTTCTTGAGGAACGAACCTGGGAACGACGGCCTGAATTTCTTCGTCTAAATCCGGCCGGCGTGTTGCCGGTTTTACAGCTGGAAGATGGCGAGTGCTTTTGTGGTGCGATTATCGCTGGTGAATTCCTGGACGAGACAGCCGGCGCTCTGATGCGCGATAAACGCTTAATGCCGGAGAATATGGTGGCGCGTGGCGAAACGCGACGGATTACCGAGTGGTTTCTGGTGAAGTTCGAAGCGGAAGTAAATCGCTACATCTTGCAGGAACGTGTGTTCAAGCAGTTGATGCGCACGGAAGAAGGGGGTGGCCCTCCCGATTCTGCAACCATTCGGGCTGCGCGTGCGAACTTGGCTAACCATATGCAATATCTTGAATCGCTTGCAAGCTCACGAGACTGGTTGGCAGGAACAGAGATCACATGCGCAGATATGGCTGCTGCAGCGGCCCTTTCCGTTCTGGATTACTTAGGCGAAGTGAAGTGGGAAACCGCACCTGTTGCCAAAGAATGGTATGCGCGGGTAAAATCACGCCCATCCTTCAGGCCATTGCTGGGGGATAAGGTGATGGGACTGCCGCCATCCTCACATTACATCGATTTGGATTTCTAAGAACGGTGAAACCGGAAAAGCTCAAAGCGACACTGCAACAAAAAGCTGCTGATCTTGGCTTTGACCTATGTCGGATAACGAGCGCGACGCTTCCAGCGCAAAAAGGCGAGAATCTCGAAACCTTCGTGGAACTTGATCGCCATGGATCCATGGCGTGGATGGAAACAACGCTGGATCGTCGAAAATCGCCAACCTCAATGTGGGAAAACGCCCGTTCTGCAGTTTTGCTGGGCATGAACTACGGTCCTGAGGTTGATCCGTTGTCGACGCTTGATGAACGGGAAAACGCGACGATTTCCGTTTATGCCCGCAATCGGGACTACCATGACATCATCAAGGGGAAACTTAAGACCCTTGCCGGTTGGTTAGCGTCTCAGGCTAAGGAAGATGTGAAAGTCTTTGTGGACACTGCTCCCTTGATGGAGAAGCCGCTGGCCGAACAGGCAGGACTTGGCTGGCAGGGAAAACACACCAATCTTGTCTCACGGGACTTTGGATCCTGGCTATTTTTGGGTTCTATCCTCACCACGGCTAATCTGCCTGCGGATGAAGAGGAAGCGGATCATTGTGGTTCATGCAGTTCGTGTTTGGATATTTGTCCTACTGCGGCTTTTCCCGCGCCTTATCAACTGGATGCAACGAAATGTATTTCGTATCTTACCATTGAGCATGCTGGCCCCATTCCGCATGTGTTTCGAAAGCCAATGGGTAATCGGATTTATGGGTGCGATGACTGTCTTGCCGTTTGTCCTTGGAATAAGTATGCGCAGACCACAAATGAGATGAAACTTGTCGCTAGGGATGATTTATCTGCACCTTCTCTCGAGGATTTCGCAAAGTTAGATGATGCCGCATTCCGCAAACTCTTCTCTGGCTCTCCCATTAAACGGATTGGCCGTAACCGTTTTATCCGCAATGTTCTGATCGCAATCGGGAATTCGAACGCACCGGCATTGATCAAAGCCGTAAACCCGCATCTGTCTGATCCGGACCCGGTACTGCGCGGTGCGGCAGTCTGGGCGCTGATACAGCTTGAAGAAAAGAGCCTGCTTACCAATATGAAAGCGCAGGCAATGCAAACGGAAACGGATGTTTCGGTTCGTTCAGAATGGGATCAGTATGACGCGTAAATTGTTCATCTTCGGATATGGGTTCTCCAGCGAAGAAATTGCAAAACAGAGCCGGGATCAGTTTGATGTGATTTGCGGCACAAGTCGCAGTGCAGACAAAGCCGCTGGATTTGAAGAAGACGGTGTTCGCGGTGTTGTTTTTGATGGCGACAATCTGTCAGATGAGTTGAAAGCACAGCTAAAAGATACCACGCATCTGGTGATGTCGATTGCACCGGGCGATGATGACCCGGTTCTGTCTCTTATGCCAGAAGGTTTGAAGCAGTTTGCTCTGAACTTAGAGTGGGCCGGTTACCTCTCAACCGTCGGTGTTTATGGCAATCACGATGGGGCGTGGGTGGACGAAGAAACCGAACCTAAGCCTATTTCGAAGCGCTCTGTTCAACGCGTGAATGCTGAACAGACGTGGACTTCCGCTGCTCAAGAAGCAAACTTACCGCTTGGCATATTCAGGCTGTCCGGGATTTACGGACCGGGTCGCAATGCTTTTATGAACATCCAAAAGGGCACGGCCCGCCGCATGGTGAAGCCCGGGCAGGTTTTTAACCGCATTCATAGAGAAGACATCGGTCAAGCCGTAAGCAATGCGATGGCTAAGAATATTGGTGGTGTTTTTAACATTACAGATGATGAGCCTGCTCCTCCGCAAGATGTGGTAACGCATGCACATGAGTTGATGGGCGTCGAACCACCACCGGAAACTGACTTTGAGACCGCAGACATCTCACCCATGGCACGCAGTTTTTATGGTGAGAATAAACGGGTTACCAATGCCAAATCCAAACAAGCGCTCAACATGCAGTACCGTTGGCCCAATTATAGAGAAGCCCTGAAACGAATGCTTGATGAAGGCAGTTGGGAATAGGCTCTGGACTCTTGTGCCAGCGCATGCCACTTCACGACCATGAGTACACCTGATCTGATCAAAATTTGCGGCTTATCGACGCCAGAAAGCATTGATGCTGTCATTGACGGCGGCGCAACGCATATGGGGTTGATTTTCTTCGAAAAGAGCCCGCGACATGTCTCGCTTGATCAGGCTGCGATGCTGTCACAGCAAGCGGGGAGAAACATTCTCAAGGTTGCAGTGACTGTGAATGCGGATGATGGCTATTTGCAAGACATTGTGGCTGCTTCAAAGCCTGACCTGCTTCAACTGCATGGCGGTGAAAGCCCAGAGCGGGTTTCGGAGGTCAAAGATACTTACGGCCTTCCCGTTATAAAGGCGCTTCCTGTAAGTGGTTCGGATGATCTGCAAAAAGCAAAATCCTATATAGGTGTAGCAGATCACTTTCTGTTTGATGCAAAGCCGCCTAAAGGTGCTGATCTACCCGGAGGAAATGGTGTCGCATTTGATTGGGAAATCATGGACCAATGGCCTGAAGATGTGCCATATATCCTTTCTGGCGGGTTGAGACTGGAAAATATTGAAGATGCCATTTCCCATTCGGGAGCAATGGGCATCGACCTTTCTTCCGGTGTCGAAAGCGCCCCGGGTATTAAAGACATTAATCTGATCCGAAAATTTTTGCGGATTGTGACACAAAAGGATGAGCGCGTTGAGTAAACCGATTGAGCCTAATTCTTATAAGACAGGCCCCGACGAAGCGGGTCACTTCGGTATTTTTGGCGGTCGTTACGTTGCCGAAACGTTGATGCCGCTGATCCTCGATCTTGAGAAGCACTACAATATTGCAAAAGATGATGCGGAGTTTCAGGCGGAAGTTGAAAATCTGAACAAGCATTATACAGGGCGTCCGTCGCCACTTTATTTTGCTGAGGGTCTGACGAGACATCTTGGTGGCGCGAAGATTTACTTCAAGCGTGATGAGCTGAACCACACAGGATCGCACAAAATCAATAATTGTCTGGGGCAAATTCTCCTGGCAAAACGCATGGGCAAGACACGTATTATTGCCGAGACAGGTGCCGGCCAACATGGCGTAGCTGCTGCTACTGTTGCCGCAAAATTCGGGTTTCCGTGCGTTGTCTACATGGGCAAAACAGATGTAGAGCGTCAGTCACCTAATGTCTTCCGCATGAAACTTTTGGGTGCTGAAATTGTTCCCGTTACTGCAGGTGCGGGTACGCTGAAAGACGCAATGAACGAAGCGCTTCGTGACTGGGTGACCAATGTTGAGGACACGTATTATCTGATTGGTACAGCGGCTGGCCCGCATCCTTACCCGGAACTTGTTCGGGACTTCCAGTCAGTCATCGGTAAAGAGTGCCGTGAGCAGATGCTGGAAGCAGAAGGCCGTTTGCCGGATATGCTTGTTGCGTCAGTTGGCGGCGGATCAAACGCGATTGGTTTGTTTCATCCGTTCCTAGACGACAAAGACGTGCAGATTGTTGGTGTCGAAGCAGGAGGCAAAGGCCTCAAAGGTGATGAGCATTGTGCATCCCTTTCCGCAGGTAAGCCGGGGGTTCTTCATGGCAATCGAACATTCTTGTTACAGGATGACGATGGACAAATTTTGGAAGGTCACTCAATCTCTGCCGGCCTTGATTATCCCGGCATTGGACCAGAGCATTCTTGGCTTAAGGATACAGGCCGTGTGGAGTATGTGCCGATCATGGACACAGAGGCTTTGGAAGCTTTCCAACTTTTGTGTAAGACAGAAGGTATTATTCCGGCGCTTGAGCCAAGTCACGCGCTTGCGGAAATTGTTAAGCGTGCGCCAAAAATGAGCAAAGACCAGATCATCGTTATGAACCTTTGTGGTCGCGGTGACAAAGATGTCTTTACCGTCGGTTCGGCACTCGGCGTAGATCTTTAAGGGGCAAAATTTATGACTTCACGTATAGATGCGCGATTTGCTGCGCTTAAAGAAGAAGGGCGTCCGGGGCTCGTCACGTTTGTAATGGCAGGTGATCCTGATGAGAAAACCGCTCTTGAGGTGATCAAAGGCCTGCCTGCGGCAGGCGCTGACCTGATTGAAGTCGGCATGCCGTTTTCTGACCCAATGGCAGATGGTCCATCTATTCAGCTTGCTGGGCAACGTGCGCTTAAAGGCGGTATGACGCTTGCGAAAACACTCAACACAATTTCAGAGTTTCGCAAAGATGATCTGGATACGCCGATTGTTTTGATGGGGTATTACAATCCGATCTATATCTACGGAAATGAGAAGTTCATTGCCGATGCGAAGGCTGCAGGCGTTGATGGTCTGATTATTGTTGATGTGCCGCCTGAGGCAGATGATGAATTGTGTCTGCCCGCGATGGATGCAGGAATAAACTTTATCCGTCTTGCAACGCCAACAACGGATGGCAACCGTCTTCCGCGTGTTCTCGAAAATACATCCGGGTTCCTTTACTATGTTTCGATTACGGGCATTACAGGTGCTGCTGCTCCTGATCCGGGCAAGGTTGCGGCGTCTGTTGCCAGGATTAAAGAATCAACGGACCTGCCGGTTGCAGTTGGCTTTGGTGTAAAAACCGCACAGCAGGCTGCGGATATCGGCAAAGGTGCAGATGGCGTTGTGGTCGGTTCTGCATTGGTGAGTGCGATTGCGGATAGTCTAGACAGGGATGGGAATGCGACTGCGGAAACGCCGAAGGCTGTTCATGCATTGGTTTCTGATCTTGCATCCGGCGTTCGCTCTGTTAAACGCTGATTTGAATTTTTATATAACGTTACGTAAGATAAGTTATGTAACTCGTCAGGAATAGGCTTATGAACTGGATTACAAACCTCGTCAGACCAAAAATTGGTGGAATTCTCGGGCGTTCTGATATGCCAGAGAACCTATGGGTAAAGTGTCCCGAATCAGGTGAGATGGTTTTCCATAAGGACCTTGATGCCAATATGGGTGTGGTGCCAAATTCGGGTTATCACATGAAGATCTCGGCAAAAGATCGATTAGGCCATTTCTTTGATAACGGTGAATATGAGACGCTGGAAGTTCCAAAAGTTGCTCAGGATCCTCTGAAATTTCGTGATAAGGCAAAATACTCTGACAAGCTGAAGGATGCCCGCAAGAAGACTGGGCTTGAAGATTCCATCATTGCAGGCAAAGGCAAGGTTGAAGACCTTGAGATGATTGCCGTTGTTCATGAGATGGCATTTATTGGTGGGTCGTTGGGTATGGCCGCGGGTGAGATGATCATCAAGGCAATGGAACTTGCTGCAGAAACGAAAACACCCTTGGTCTTGTTTGCTGCTTCTGGTGGTGCCCGGATGCAGGAAGGTATTTTGTCCCTCATGCAGTTGCCGCGCACTACTGTTGGCGTGCAAATGATGAAAGATGCAGGTGTTCCTTATATTGTTGTTCTGACTAACCCAACAACAGGCGGAGTATCGGCTTCTTATGCGATGTTGGGTGATATTCATATCGCGGAACCGGGCGCTGTGATCGGGTTTGCGGGCCGTCGTGTGATTGAAGGTACAATCCGCGAAAAATTGCCGGATGACTTCCAAACATCAGAATATCTGATGGAGCATGGCATGGTCGACATGATCGTCAGCCGCCTCGACATGAAATCGACAATCTCGCGTGTTGTGCGTTTGATGTTAAATCTTCCGCCAATTGAAAGCCCTGAAGAGGCTGAGGTGTCAGATACAGTATCCGATGAAGCAGAACCTGTTTCAGAAGACAGCTAGGCCTTCAAAACATTGTATCCGCGCACTGAAGCTCTGATTGAGAAACTTCTGGCGAACCATCCGAAGGGCTTTGACCTTTCGCTTGGTCGTATTCTTGGGTTGTTGGAAAAACTTGGCAATCCGCATAAGCGCATTCCGCCTGCCATTCATGTGGCCGGTACTAATGGCAAAGGCTCTACGCTTGCATTCGCGCGGGCTATTCTTGAGGCCGCTGGCTATCGCGTCCATGTGCATACCTCTCCGCATTTGGTGAATTGGGGAGAGCGTTACAGGCTCGCAGGCTCACTTGTTGATGATGAAACGTT
>CALLHT010000295.1 GCA_938009335.1 uncultured Rhizobiaceae group bacterium | reverse complement strand
ATAGCCGGATATCGTTTGATTTAAAAAAAGCGTATTGTCTCTTAGGTAGCATCCAACAACGAATTAATCGCAATGCCACGACAAGATATTACAAAGATCCTGATTGATTGGGGAACCTCCAGCTTCCGCTTATGGTGTTTGACTGCCAGCGGTGAGATTGCTGAGGAAAACCTTTCTGGACAAGGGATGAAGTTTCTGGATTCAAACGATTATGAAACCATTCTCGAAGCTATTCTCAGTGATTACGGAGTTCCGCTTGATGTTCCCGTGTTGATTTGCGGAATGGCGGGCGCCAAACAAGGTTGGAAGGATGCAGGCTATCTAGATACCCCATGCACCCTGAATGACATCGCTCACAATGCATGTAGGGTGGAAACGCAGTGCGAGCGCGACGTAAGAATTCTACCCGGTCTTGCACAGAGAGATACCGATAGACCCGATGTGATGCGCGGTGAGGAAACACTTTTGCTTGGAGCCGCATTAAATGAGCAAAATCATTCACTTTATTGTCTGCCGGGAACCCATTCCAAATGGGTGTTCTTAGAGAATGGACAAGTTAGTGCGTTTTCTACATTTATGACAGGTGAACTGTTTGAGCTATTATCCGAACATTCGACTTTAAAGTCAGTCCTCGCGGGTGAAGAAGCAAATTTTGACAAACAAGCTTTCTTAAGCGGACTTGATGCAATTTTCAAAGCTCCGGATGATTTGACACAGGCACTTTTCAAGCTTCGGGCCTCATCGTTGCTTTGGAGTTCGGAGAATTCAGCATCCCGTTCTTCACGCCTTTCCGGACTGCTAATTGGTGCTGAAATCGCATCTATGCACCAAAAAATTGACGCTACCGTAGGATTGGTTGCTAATGGAGTGTTGGGGAAAATGTACATGTTTGCATTTGACCATTTGGAAATTACAAGCGATCTAATTGACAGCAAACATCTCGCGCTAACCGGCCTATCGCATGCGGCACAGATTACTTGGGAAAACAATGGAACCATATAAAATCTGGGACACAATCGACACCAAGATTATTGCAATTTTGCGGGGTGTGAAACCATCAGAAGTTGAGGCTACTGTCATCGAGCTGATATCTGCAGGCATAAGCGTAATCGAAATCCCACTCAATTCTCCAAATGCCCTGCAGTCCATTGAAGCAGCCGTGGTAACTGCTGAAAATTACGCAGATGCGGCATGCCTTATTGGAGCGGGTACAGTGCTGGAAGTTGATGAAGTGCCCCGTGTGAAGGATGCTGGTGGTAACCTGATTGTTTCACCAAATGTCGATGCCGATGTCATCGGTAAAAGTCTTGAGCTGGAGATGTTCAGTGCACCCGGGGTTTTTACACCTTCAGAGTGTTTGAAGGGCATTCACGCAGGAGCCCATTGTTTGAAAGTATTTCCGGCAAACATGATGGGGCCAGCAGGCATCAAGGCACTTGGCGCCGTCTTTGGAGATAAGGTAGAACTCTGTGCGGTCGGCGGTATTGGTCATGAGGATTTCAAAGACTATCTTGATGCGGGAGCATCAGCATTTGGTCTTGGGTCTCTTCTTTATACACCCGGAATGCCGCCGAAAGAGATCGGCGCTCTTGCCAAGCAGTGTGTCGCGTCATTCAATGCTGCAATTGGTTAGATTGTGTTCAGTCTGTTTTAGCAATACCAGCGCATTCTGGGACTGGCGTTTTAACAGTTCCACTTTCAAAGAATGATATCAGATTATCAACGGTTAGATCGCCCATTGCTTGACGGGTTTCTATCGTTGCACTGGCTGTATGTGGTGTAAGAACCACATTTTCCATGTTGAACAATTCTTCTGGTGCGTTAGGTTCATCGGCAAAGACATCTAGTCCTGCCCAACCCAACCGGCCTTCCTGTAGCGCCTGTACCATTTCTTTCTCATCCACCACTGAACCTCGCGCAACGTTGATCAACGTGCCTTCCGGCCCCAAAGCGTCAATGACGGTCCTATTGATAAGTTTGTTTGTCGAAGGGCCACCCGGTGTAATCGCGATAAGGTAATCGACTGCTGTTGCCATTTCGACCAAGTCTTCGCAGTAGGTGTAGGAAACCTCCTTCTTGGTGCGGGTATGATAGCAAATATCACAGCCAAACACCTCAAGTTTACGGGCAATTTCACCCCCTATTCGACCTAACCCCAGAATGCCAACTTTCTTATTCTCAATGGAACGGGTTAGAGGCGCATTGCCATTTTTCGCCCAGTTGCCGCTGCGCACCCATTGGTCATCACGGACCAAGCATCGGCTTGTGGCGAGCATCAAAAGAATTGCGAGATTGGCAACGTCAGCGTTCAAAACGCCGGGTGTATGGGTCACTACAATGCCACGCTCTACGGCAACCTTTGTATCAATCGCATCATATCCCACGCCATAGCATGAGATTGCTTTTACGTTTGGCAAGGCATCCATGATATGCGGCTTCACCCCATCATGGCCATTGGTTGCGACTGCCTCGATCTTTTCTCCATGCGATGAAACCCATGTGTCAAAATCTGTAATCTCAGAGAGTGGATGAACCACAAATTTTGAGTTCAGTCTCTCCATCATCCGGGGTGTCGCACCGCCGATTAGCAATATTTCCGGTTTCATCTGTGAGGTGTCCTAGTGATTGTGTCTTGGCGTATGCTTTTGCGCGATGCCACGATAGTTTGGAGCATCTTTAAGCACCATCCCTTCGCTGAACGGTTGCACTTTTTCGCGGAAATATTGTTGCCACGGGGTGTGGCTTTCCGGTGTTTCGTATCCACCCTTTGCCTTAAGCGCCTTCTTGCGTTTGGCCAGTTCCGCTTTGCTGACCAACATATTGGCCTGACATTTTTTTAGATCAATCCGAACTTTATCACCGGTTTTAAGGAGCGCCAATCCACCACCATCTGCCGCCTCTGGCGAAGCATTCAAGATAGAAGGCGATCCTGATGTGCCCGATTGTCGGCCATCGCCAATGCATGGCAGAGAGGTGATGCCTTTCTTGAGCAAATAGGATGGCGGGCGCATGTTCACGACTTCAGCGCCGCCGGGATAGCCTTTCGGTCCAGTACCGCGCATGAAGAGCATGCAGTGCTCATCAATCTTAAGTTTGGGATTATCGATGTTCTTATGAAAATCTTCCGGTCCATCAAACACAATGGCGCGACCTTCAAATGCATCCGGATCTTTCGGGTTGGAGAGATAACGATCCCGGAATTCCTCGGAGATCACGCTGGTTTTCATGATCGCAGAATCGAACAGATTGCCCTTCAAGTTGATAAAACCTGCATGCTGGACCATCGGGTCTTTTACAGTTTTAAGAACATCAGAATTCTGAATTTTCTTGCCCCGGCAATTCGCTCCCATCGACTTGCCATTGACGGTGATGGCGTTTTTGTGGGGCAGTAAACCTGCTTTCATGAGTTCATTCACCACCGCCGGTACGCCGCCTGCGCGATGGTAATCTTCGCCGAGGTACTTCCCGGCGGGCTGCATGTTGGTAAGCAACGGGATCTTGTGCCCGATCTTTTGCCAATCATCGTTGGTGAGTTTAATCCCAAGATGTTTCGCAATCGCGTTCAAATGGATGGGAGCATTGGTGGAACCACCAATTGCGGAGTTAATCACAATCGCATTTTCAAACGCTTCGCGCGTCATCACATCAGATGGCTTCATGTCCTCCCAAACCATGTCTACAATGCGTTTTCCCGTGGCATACGCCATTTGTCCGCGCTCACGATAGGGAGCGGGAATTGCAGCAGAACCTGGCAGTTGCATGCCCAGCGCTTCTGCCAGTGAATTCATTGTGGTTGCTGTGCCCATGGTGTTGCAATAGCCAACCGATGGTGCGGCGGATGCTGCAATATCCATAAAGCCTTCATCATCGATTTCGCCTGTCGCATGCAGTTCTCGCGCTTTCCAGATTGCAGTACCAGACCCCGCACGTTCGCCTTTGAACCAACCGTTCAACATCGGGCCGACAGAAAGCGCTATCGCCGGAATGTTCACTGTTGCCGCTGCCATTAGGAGTGCAGGTGTTGTCTTGTCACATCCGATGTTCAGCACAACGCCATCGATGGGATATCCAAACAGAGATTCAACCAGTGAGAGATATGCCAAGTTTCGATCCAGCATGGCAGTAGGCCGTTTGCCTGTTTCCTGAATTGGGTGAACAGGAATTTCCATCACCGTTCCACCGGCTGCATTTATGCCATCGCGCACCCGCTTGGTGAGTTCAATATGATGACGGTTGCAAGGGCTTAAATCAGAACCTGTTTGGGCGATGCCAATAATGGGGCGACCTGATTGGAGTTCCTCGCGTGTCAATCCATAGTTGAGGTAACGCTCAAGATAGAGCGCTGTCATTTCTGGATCGGAAGGATCGTTAAACCATTTCCGGGATCTCAGATTTTCTTTCTTCATCTTATGCTTTGCCATAACCGGAAACTCTCTCCTCAACCTTCATCAATCTAACGGAACAATTGCGCCGCGTTTTCGTATAACCTGTGATGCAATCTCGTGGCCTTTGCGAGTTGCCTCCTCAATCGTGCCACCTAATGCAACCTCAGCTAGAAAACCAGCATTGAAACTGTCGCCTGCTGCGGTGCTGTCCACGACTTTATCTACTCGTGCAAAAGTTGATGGTACCACGACGCCATCATTGAACGCCAATGGCCCATCGCTCCCACGCTTCAAGGCGCCAAATGAAACGCCGACCTTCCTCAGCCTCTTCATGATCTGTTCTTCGGAAGTATCGCCGAAAAGATCTTTCTCATCATCAATTGATGGCAAGGCTATATCCGCGAGTGCCCACATATTCATTGTTACTGCTTGTGCGGTTTTAGGGTCTTCCCAAAGGCGTGGTCTATAGTTGCTGTCATAGGCAACTTTTCCGCCCTGATCTTTGAAGGTTTTTAGAAACTCTATCAAACTTCTGCGCGTGGTAGGCGGCAAGATCGCCATTGAAATTCCGGAAACGTAGACCAAGTCGAAATCGAGCAGAGCTTCAAATTTGACCTTGCAAGGTTCTTCAAACAACGTTCTTGCTGCAGACTGCTCGCGCCAATAGGCGAAACTTCGTTCACCAGCGGCATCTGTCTCAATGGCATAGAGACCTGGCATCTTTCCCTCGCGACGTTCAACAAGGTCTGTGTTTAGGCCGTGCGATCCCATGGCGAAGAGAATGCGCTCCGAAAAACGATCTTTTCCCAATGCAGTTACATAGCTGACCTCCAGTTCAGACCGGGGTTTGAGCTTCATCAAATACACAGCTGTATTGTAGGTGTCGCCAGCCACGCCAAGGGTAGCCTGATCGCTATCATTTGCGATCAACTCTATCATGACTTCGCCAATACAGGCGATTTTTACCGGCTTGTTCATCGTCTCACAACTGCAATTTTTGACGCTTCTATACTACATGCTTTGAACGATGCTGAAACCAGCTTTGTATGACAAAAACGACTATCCCCACTTTGTTTTCCTAATTTATTGCAATGTATGACGTCGCTTAGTATATTTTGGTCATACCAAAATGAGAAGACAGGAGGTGTAAATGAGTGCAATTCAAAAGATCGATGTGCAATTGTTTAATGTGCCTCTTGATGAAGTTCTGAGTGATGCCAAGCATGGGGACCATACGCATTTTGAGCTGATTACAGCGACGGTTGTTCTGGAGGATGGTTCAGAGGGAACGGGTTACACCTATACAGGAGGGCGCGGCGGACGGGCAGTCGAGGCCATGCTGAAGCATGATCTTGCGCCATTTTTGATGGGTAAGGATGCTGAGAATATCGAGGCCCTATACGATGAGATGCAATGGTACGTCCATTACGTTGCTCGTGGAGGGATCGCATCTTTTGCTATTTCTGCGATTGATATCGCGCTTTGGGATATCAGATGTAAGAAATCGGGTCTGCCACTTTGGAAAATGACCGGTGGTGCATCTGACCGGTGCAAGGCTTATTGCGGCGGTATTGATCTCAACTTCTCGCTCGACAAGTTACTTCTGCAAACCGAAGGATATCTTGAGCGAGGATTTAATGGTGTGAAAATCAAAATCGGCCAACCCACGCTGGAAGAAGACATTGAGCGCGTTGCCGCTGTTCGGGATCTGATCGGTCCGGATATCGCATTCATGGTGGATGCCAATTATTCTATGGATGTGCCACGCGCAATCGAAGCTGCAGAAGCCTTTAAAGACTATAATATTTTGTGGTTTGAAGAGCCGATTATCCCGGATCACTACACTGGATATAGGGAAATTGCAGACGTAACGGGCATGCCTCTTGCGATGGGTGAGAACCTTCATACGATCCACGAATTTGAATACGCGTTCGAGCAATCCAGCCTATCTTTCATTCAACCGGATGCTTCTAATTGCGGAGGGATTACCGGATGGCTACAAGTCGCGGAGTTGTCGCGACAGCATGACATTCCGGTATGCAGTCATGGCATGCAGGAACTCCATGTGAGTCTTGTTTCTGCGCAATCCAATTCAGGTTGGTTGGAAGTTCACAGCTTCCCGATTGATCGATACACAACAAGGCCGCTGGTCGTCGAAGATCATTTAGCCGTTGCTCCAAATACACCCGGTATTGGCGTGACCTTCGACTGGGAGAAATTACATCAAGCGCATTCTGGTTTCGCCAGACATGTTGCATAAGAATTAAAATTCAAAATCTAAAACTCGGATACAAGTATGGAAAACCAAACAATCAACGCTGCCTTTTATCGCGGCAACAAATCTTTCGCGGTGGAACAAACCACCGTTGCGCCACCTGCCGAAAATGAAGTGGCAGTCAGAATAGCATTCTGTGGGGTGTGTGGGACCGACATGCATGTTTATCATGGCAACATGGATGCTCGTGTGGGGCATAACCGTATCCTTGGGCATGAAATGTCTGGCGTTGTGGAAGCTGTGGGTTCAGGCGTTAGTGGTATTGAAGCCGGTCAAAAGGCGGTTGTTCGCCCACTAGACCATTGTGGGGATTGCCCTGCTTGCAACGCTGGTCATAAGCATATTTGCCATAAGTTGAAGTTTTTGGGACTCGATACTGACGGAGCGATGCAGGAAATCTGGAACGTGCCTGCGCATACGGTACATGTGCTGCCGGACGATATTCGTATGGATCATGCTGCGTTGATAGAGCCTTTGGCGGTTGCGTGTCACGATGTTCGCCTTGCCAATTTGCAAAAAGGTGAAGATGTGCTGGTGATTGGTGGTGGCCCGATTGGCGTTTTGGTTGCCATGGTCGCGCGTGAGGCTGGTGGCAATGTGATCATTTCCGAAGTCAATGAAAACCGTTTAGCGATTGTCGAGAAACTCGGATTTGCAACACTCAACCCTGCCAAGGTGGACCTTGCGGCAGAGGTCAATCAGCGAACCGGCACCAAAGGTTCAGATGTTGTTTTTGAGGTTTCAGGAACACAACCGGGCGTCGACGCGATGACGGCTTG
>CALLHT010000294.1 GCA_938009335.1 uncultured Rhizobiaceae group bacterium | reverse complement strand
CCATGCCATATTTGCCCATGGCCGTGCCGTGCTCACGGATGACCTTCTCCACCGCTTGCGAAAGCGCTGCTGCGGGAACCGTCGGCTCATCAATATTGCCACCTACAAAATGATGCGGCGGATAACCCGCAAATGGTGCAGTTTTATTGGTCGCCACATTGGACAGGAAAGAGCCGAAATCAAATGAAGTCATGAAGCACTATACCTCTATTTAGGCCGGGTCGAATTAACCTCGCGCTTTTGTCGATGGATACACGCCCAATATACGAAATTCATCTGTAAAGAACTCAAGCTCCTCAAACGCAAGTTTCAAATTTTCATCATCCGGATGACCCACAACATCCGCATAGAATTGGGTCGCGGTAAACGCTCCACCAAGCTGATAACTCTCCAACTTCGTCATGTTAATGCCATTGGTTGCAAAGCCGCCCATGGCTTTATAGAGTGCTGCCGGAATGTTTCTGACTTGGAAAAGAAACGTCGTGATGACTTCCTTGCCGTTGCGCTCTGCCCAATTTTCCTCGTTAGACAAAACCACAAAACGCGTGGTATTATGATCGGCGTCTTCCACGCTCTCAGCAAGCGTTTCAAGACCATAGATTTCGGCAGCAAGCGCAGGTGCCAGTGCTGCGATATTTCGCTCGCCTTTTTCCGAGACCATTTTTGCGCTGCCAGCCGTATCGCCACCCACAATAGCCTTCCAACCATGTTCGCGGATTATATTTCGGCATTGACCCAATCCATGCACGTGACTGAAAACTGTATCGATTTCTTCTATCTTCACACCTGGCAAAACCATCAGATCGAACCTGATCGGCAGAAAATATTCGCCGACAATGTAGGCGCCAGAACTTGGCAAAATGTGATGAATATCGGCAACACGTCCCGCGAGCGTATTTTCAATCGGTATCATCGCAAGCTCGACGTCGCCGTCTTTGAGTGCTTTGAACGCATCTTCAAACGTATCGCAGGCGACCGCTTCCCAACCGGGATAAACGTCCCTGATGGCGATCTCTGAGTTCGCGCCCTTCGCGCCCTGAAATGAAATCTTGCCCTTACTCACGAATTGTTCCCCGATAGATGTTTCTTTGCCCGTTCCAAATCTTCAGGTGTATCTACACCCAGCGGAACAGAACGGACAAGTTCAATGTCAATCCGCATGCTATTTTCGAGCGCACGCAATTGCTCCAGTTTTTCGCGCTGCTCCAGCGTTGATGGTGGCAATGATACAAATTTTTCTAAGGACGAGCGGCGGTAGGCATAAAGTCCAATGTGATGATAGAGCGGTCCATCGCCATGAGGCGCAGTTGCCCGACTGAAATAAAGCGCGCGCAATCTGTTCTCGGCAATGGGCGTTCCAATCGCTTTGACCACATTGGGGTTGGTGCGCTCATGCTCAAGCGTGATTTCCGTGGCAAGCGTTGCGATATCAACGTCCGGGTTTTCCAACGGCAGCACCGATTGTCGAATCACGTCTGCTTCAATCGTAGGCAAATCGCCCTGCACATTAATGATCGTTTCTGCTTTTCCGTTTGGGTCCACAGCTTCAACCGCCTCCCAGATACGATCAGAACCCGATTCGTGATCTTCGCGGGTCATCACTGCCCTTGCGCCATGCGCCTCGACCGCATCGATGATTTCCTGCGTATCGGTTGCAACCACCGGCTCACCAATACCACTTTCTCGAGCGCGATCCACGACATGGCAGATCATTGGCAGGCCATTAATATCGGCTAAGGGCTTGCCGGGAAGTCTAGTTGAAGCCATTCGGGCGGGGATAAGAATTAGCGTCTTGGTCATTTATCTATGGATTATGGTTTCAAACTCGGCTAAGCGTTCATCGAAATGGAATCTCGTGTCAAAACGTCTCACCAAATCTCTTAATAGAGACGTTGTATCTGACACGCAAACACAATAGGTTCCGGCCAAGATTTAAGGGATAGTTGCGGTTCTTACGCAACGTTCAATTCGGGCTAGGGGAATTGCCCGGTACAGGAGTAAAAAACATGGATTCGTTTGAGTTCAACAAAGTGTTCATGGCCATTCTCGGCACAGTATTCATCGTCATGTCATTGTCGTTCATTTCAGATGGTCTGTTTCATAACAAAGTGCCAGAACAGCAAGGCTATGCAGTCGAAGTTGCTGAAGCAAGCACTGGCGAAGCAGAAGAAGACAGCGGGCCTGCGTTCGAACCAATCTCAGCACTGCTTGCAAGCGCAGACGTTGCTGAAGGTGAGAAAATCTTTAAGAAATGCGCATCATGCCATACCAATGTTGAAGGCGGCGCAAACAAAGTTGGCCCAGCACTTTGGGGCATTGTTGAGCGCCCAATCGCTTCTGCTGACGGATTTTCATATTCAGGCGCTTTGAAAGGCTATGCAGAAGGCAAAACCTGGACCTATGAAGAGCTAAACGGCTTCCTTTGGAAACCGAAAGCGTTTGTTAAAGGCACTTCAATGGGTTTTGGCGGTATCAAGAAAGTGGATGATCGCGCGGCAATTGTTGCTTACCTCCGCTCTCTTGCGGGCACACCCGCCCCATTGCCACAGTGACATTGACTAAAAATTGAGTTTTAAAGCCGGGCGATGTCCCGGCTTTTTTGTTGCCAAGATTCAGATAGAAACTATCTTTAATGCAAACAGGAGAGATACTTCATGTGGTTTTCGCCCTTTACGCGCCGCCAGTTCCTTAAAGCTTCTGCCGCAACCGCGTTTGCCAGCCTGGTTCCAAACGTTTCACTTGCGAGTAATCCGACCGGCAAAAAACTTCATGGGCTTTCTGCGTTTGGGGATTTGAAATATCCGGCGGATTTTACGCATTTTGATGATGCCGTCTTGGATGCCCCCAAGGGCGGTACATTTGCATTCATGCCCGGAAATTGGGCCTTTAATCAAAACATTCAGACTTTCAACACACTTAATACGTTTGTCTTGCGTGGAGACGCGCCACCACGCATGGAGCTTTGCTATGATACGCTAATGTCAGCTGCGCTTGACGAACCGGACTCGCTTTACTGCGCGCTTGCTAAATCTGTAGAGATCTCTGAGGACCGGAACCAATATACATTCGAGCTTCGCCCGGAAGCCCGCTTCCATGATGGGTCTGAATTAACCGCCGAAGATGTGGCATTCAGCTACACAATTTTGAAAGAGCAAGGACACCCAACCTTTGGGCAAACTCTTCGTCATATGAGCGAGGCAAAAGCTCTCTCGAAGCACATTTTTCAAATTTCTTTCAACGGCCAACAATCTGATCGCGCAATCCTCTCATCCGTCGGCGTTCCAGTTCTCTCCAAATTCTACCATCAAGATAAGCCGATTGATGCTTCTACGCTTGAAGTACCCCTGTCATCAGGTCCATGGAAGCTTTCGCGCTTTGATGCCGGAAAGTTTGTTGAATACGGTCGGGTTGACGATTACTGGGGCAAAGACCTTGCGGTATCCAAAGGCTTCAATCACTTTGACACGCTTCGGATAGAATTTTTCCGGGACCGCGTTGCGCCTTTTGAAGCATTCAAGAAGGGTGACATTACCTGGCGCCAAGAATTCACGTCAAAAGTCTGGGCTACCGAATATAACTTCCCTGCTGTCACGGATGGGCGGGTTGTTAAACGCGAGTTTTCTTCTGAACTTGTGCCAACCATG
>CALLHT010000293.1 GCA_938009335.1 uncultured Rhizobiaceae group bacterium | reverse complement strand
GATGGCGATTACGGTGTCGGCGGATTTGGCGGGCTTCAAGAACTTCCCCAGATGAACAAGCCAGTCATTTGCGCGGTAAACGGCATTTGTTGCGGCGGCGGATTGGAAATTGCTCTTTCCTGCGACATCATTCTTGCAGCCGAACATGCAAGTTTTGCCCTTCCCGAAATTCGTTCCGGTACCGTTGCAGATGCCGCTTCCATCAAACTGCCAAAACGCATTCCCTATCATATCGCCATGGACATGCTCCTGACAGGGCGATGGCTTGACGCGGAAGAAGCGCATCGTTGGGGCTTCGTCAATCATATTCACAAGGCGGACGAATTGATGGAGAAGGCCTGGGAAACTGCACGGCTTTTAGAAAGCGGGCCGCCATTGGTTTATGCTGCAATTAAAGAAGTCGTTCGCGATGCAGAAGACAGTAAATTCCAGGATGCATTGAACCGTATCACTACGCGCCAACTGCCAACCGTTGATAAGCTCTATGGTTCAGAAGATATGATGGAAGGCTTTAACGCATTTGCTGAAAAACGCGATCCGGTTTGGAAAGGGAAATAAGACTTGGTTTTTGAACCTCGCAATCCCGACTTTGAAGCCCGCGTCCGATCCAGTTTCGCGAACCAAAACCTCATGCATACCATGGGCGGATCAATTGCTTCTATTGAGGCAGGACGCGTGGTTCTGGAAATGCCATTTAATTCAGCTTTCACTCAGCAACATGGGTTTCTGCATGCGGGTGCAGTAACAACCATGCTGGACAGCGCAGCCGGATATGCAGCTTTCTCGCTGATGCCAGTAAATGCAGAAGTCCTGACCATCGAGTTCAAAACCAATCTGATGTCACCTGCAAAAGGCGAACATTTTCGATTTGTTGGCGAGGTTGTCAAAGCCGGCAGAACCATCACGTTTTGCGAGGCTAGCGCATATGCGCAAACAGACGACGAAGCTGAGAAAAAGATTGCAACGATGAACGCAACCATGATGGCAGTAACTAATCAGAAGGGAGTGAAGTCGTGACAAAAATAATCGTCTTTACCGACATTCATTTCAGCGTTGAGCATCTGGAGCGTGAGATTAATCCGGTCGAGCGATTTGAAGCAGGTGCCACCCACGCACTGAAATATAACCCAGATGTTGATCATATCATCATAACCGGCGATCTTACTCATTATGGCGATGTGCCATCGTATGAGTTGCTGCGTGAGAGCCTATCAAAATTCGATTGCACGTTTGAGCTGATGCTCGGCAATCATGACAATCGCGAAAACTTTCTGTCTGTATTCCCGGAAACCGTAGTTGACGAAAATGGCCATGTGCAGCGGGTCATCGACACCAATACACATCGATTGATCCTGCTCGATACACTGGATGGCCCACCCTATGACTATCCGCTCTCCCATCGTGGCATGTTATGTGACAAACGCCTCTCTTGGCTGGATACGCAACTTGCGTCAGCGGAAGCCAAACGATGCATCATCTTCATGCACCATCACCCGCATGATGCGGGCTTCCGAGCGATGGACACAATCAAGCTTGTGAATGGAAATGAGTTCTATGATGTAATCGAACGCCATAACACGGTGCAGCATATCAGTTTCGGACACATTCATCGTACAGTTTCAGGCCAGCATCGCGGCGTTCCATTTTCCGGCTTCAAAAGCACGGTCGGCCAAATGCCAATGATTTTCAACACGATGGACTTTCATGCAGAAACCAATGAGCCAGCGGCCTACGGGATTATCGATATTGGAGAGCATGGCATCACAGTTCACACTGAGGATTTCGAGCTAACTGATCTCGATCAATTCCTTTGAACAGGTAACGCGCGCGTTTCTTTCAAACTTTTCAACACAATCGCGGTTTTTACATTCTGCACAGCCTCATGCGGCATGAGTTCTGAGTTAATAAGATCCGTAAGCGCATGCAAATCCGGCGTGATCACTTTTACATAGTAATCCATATCGCCTGTGATCTGATAGACCTCCAGAATATTGGGCAAACGTTCCAATAATTCATTGAACTGACGCACAGGCTCCTCCCGATGCGCGGCCAAGGTGATCGCAATAAGGCTCGTAAGGCCAAAGCCTGCTTTCTCACGATTGATGCGGGCATGATATCCTTCAATAACCCCTTCGGCTTCCAGTCGGGATCGCCTTCGCGAGCACTGAGAGGCAGAAAGACCAACCTTCTCCGCGAGATCATAGTTGCTCAGCTTCCCATCTTTCTGAAGCTCCGCAACAATTTTCCAGTCAAATCGATCAACTTGCGTCATTTACGTCAAATTTCAAAATAAAATGAGCTATATAAATCATACATTGGGTCAATCGAAATCATTTTGCAACAAAATTGCATCGAGAATCCGTTATCGTTTCCTAGGCAATGGAGAACAACGATGAAACTCGCATACGCACTACTCAATGCATTGAAAGACTATGGTGCGGCAGAAGTCTTTGGTATCCCCGGAGATTTCGCTCTACCGTTTTTCAAGGAAATCGAAGCAAGCAATATTCTTCCATTGCATACGCTGAGCCATGAACCAGCAGTTGGCTTTGCAGCGGATGCAGCCGCGCGATATCGCGGCACCATCGGCGTGGCATGTGTCACCTATGGAGCTGGCGCACTTAATATGATCAATCCGATTGCAACCGCATATGCAGAAAAGTCGCCTCTTGTTGTAATATCGGGCGCACCGGGAACCGACGAGCGAAATTTCAGCTTTGGTCTCCATCATCAGGTCAAACATCTCGATAGCCAGATGATGATTATGAAAGAAGTAACCTGCGCGCAATGTGTGTTGGATGATCCACACACCGCGGCATCCGAGATCGCTCGCGTACTAACGGCGGCAAGAACACTGGCGCGCCCGGTCTACATCGAACTGCCGCGAAATATGGTGGGCATGCACATTGAGCCGGTGCCAGCGTTTATTCCACCCAAACCCAACCATGACGCTATTGAATCGGCAGCTCTTGCGACACTCGAAAAACTAAAATCGGCCAGTTCTCCCGCTTTAATGCTCGGCGTTGAAGTAAGACGATTTGATCTGGAGAAAATGGTGGCTTCACTGGCTAAAAAGCTTGGAATTCCAACCGTAACAAGCTTCATGGGGAGAGGGATCCTCGCAGAGACCGACGCGCCGGTTGCCGGCACGTATCTGGGTCTAGCAGGAGAGGAAAGTACTCGGCAACTCGTTGAGCGCAGTGATGGACTTCTCATGCTCGGTGTCATTTTGAGCGATACAAATTTTGGCGTTTCAAAACGCGAACTCGACATGCGCCAGACCATTCATGTCATTGATGGAGAAATACGTTTTCCTCACCACACATATCCCGATGTGCCTATTGCAGATTTCGTAACAAAGCTATTGGAACTAGCCGAACCTCTGGGCGAGGCCTCCGCAACACCTTCAGAATACAACACACATGTAAAAAATGCTGATGCGCAGATAATGCCTACTGACGTCGCTGCCGTAGTCAGTAAATACTTGGAAGAGAACCCAGACACTCCTATCGCATCCGACATGGGTGATTGCCTCTTTACAGCGATGGACATGCGACACGCACCGATTGTTGCACCTGGTTATTATGCAACCATGGGGACTGGCATCCCTTTCGGGATTGGACTTGAAATTGCAAGCGGAAAGCGACCTCTCGTGCTTGTTGGAGATGGTGCCTTTCAAATGACCGGATGGGAACTTGGGAATGCAAAACGTCTTGGCATCAAACCGATCGTGCTGCTCTTTAACAACACGGCATGGGGCATGCTAAAAGCCTTCCAGAAAGACACACAATACAATGATCTCGACGACTGGAATTTTGCAGAGCACGCGAACAACCTAGGCGGCAAGGGAACGCGCGTCTCAACACCAAGAGAATTCGAAACTGCATTGCATGCTGCCCACAACAATGCGAGCTCATTTCAATTGATTGAAATCATGCTTCCAGCGGACGCCATGTCAGATACATTGCGACGCTTTACAGAAACCATCGCCCAACGTTCCGCCCTGTCAAAAGGCTGACACGTTAGGCGCAACTGGCTTTGATGGCATCAATGTTCGCACGATACCCGTCAACACCATCACCTTTGAATATTGCAGAACCCGCAACCAGCACATCAGCACCCGCTTCGACAACGAGCGGCGCCGTGGTTGGGTCAACGCCTCCGTCAATCTCGATGTGAATGGGACGGTCGCCGATCAACGCTTTAACGCGGCGCGTTTTCTCTATGACTTCAGGGATGAACCTTTGCCCGCCAAAGCCCGGATTAACGCTCATGAGACAAACCAGATCTAATCGGTCAAGCACATGTTCAATAACACTTACCGGCGTATGAGGATTGAGCGCAACGCCTGCCTTACACCCAAGATCGCGGACCGCTTGCAGAGACCGGTCTAAATGCTTTGTGGCTTCGGCATGGACAGTAAGCACCTCACAGCCAGCAGCCTTAAATTCCGCCAGATAGAGGTCAACCGGCTCGATCATTAGATGGCAATCAAACACTTTGTCGGTTCTATCACGGATCGTCTTGATGATGGGCGCGCCGAACGTGATATTAGGAACAAAGTGCCCATCCATAACATCAAGATGAATCCAGTCTGCACCCGCTTCAACAACAGCTTCCACTTCATCTCCAAGTTTGGAGAAGTCACACGCAAGAACTGATGGCGCAATGATGATGTCTTGTGTCATAGGAAAGGACCCTGATGTTTTTATTCACCAAGTCCTAAAACAAGTTTTATGAAATGTCTTCTCTAGCGCAGAAAATCTTGTTGATTGAGCATGAACTGTTAGGCGCTCTGCATCTGCTCCGAACTTGCGGAAGTTTTCGGTTCCTGCGCAGGTGAGTAAAGCGAGAAACGCCCCTTACCGTTGTTCTTTGCATCATACATCGCAATATCCGCCAGACGCAGCAACTCGTCAAAGTCACCGGCTTGGTCAGGGAATACTGCACCGCCGACACTACCGCTCACTTGCAGTGATACGCCATTGTGAATTTTGAAGGGGCCAAAGACTTTCTGAAACAGCCCTTGAGCAAACTCACCGGGGAAATCCATGTCCGACATGTTGGAAAGCAGAACAACAAATTCATCTCCTCCCAAACGCGCTGGAAGAATTCGAAGCGCGTTGTCCGCACCGCGCGCATTGCGCTTCATGATATGTCCGCAATAGGCATGAAGCTTGTTCGCAAACCCTTTTAGAAGGTCATCGCCACTTCGGTGGCCATAGACATCGTTCACCTGCTTGAAGCCATCGAGATCTAAGAACAAAATAGCGCATTTCATGCGTGAAGACCGCATTTTGTCGATCTCTTCTTGTGCGAGAACGCGGAAACATTCCCGGTTTGGCAAGCCGGTAATGCCATCGAGGTAAGCATGCCGCGAGATAGTATCAATGTTTTCCTGCAATCGTTCAGACATTGCCTTGATGCCGTCACGAGCCGCATTGAATTCAACAGGCTGCCAAGCCGATTGTTTAATGCCTTCGTATGCTCGCAGTTCACCTGCGCCAATGCGATGCATAGCTGCAACCATTTGCTCAAAGGGATGCGTCAAAATCTTAGAAGCGAAATAGGCAACAACAGCAGCAAGAGCCAAGCCAAACGCTAATACTGTAATGCCGGCAGACTTTACGCTGTTGGCTTTGGCCTCCAACTCTCGGACCGGCTGTGGAACCATGATACCCCAACCGGGACCTTCAACGCTGGTAAATCCGGCAACCATGTCAGTTTCCAGAGCCGGCGAGTAGAACATTTCCACTCCGGTCTCTCCGGCCAACATCTTCTGTACAACGGCAATCTTCGACATATCATGCGCATTTTCCTCCCAATCCCCTAGCGGGTGAGATATGGCACGGCCATTTTTGTCGACAATCGCTGCGTGTCCCAGTTCGCCAAAAGAAATACGGTTTCCAACATCACGTAAATAACGGGTACGAACCGCACCAACGAACAATATGTTAGAGACCTTGTTGAGCAAATACAAAATATTCTCATTATCAGGTGTCTTAAACACACCAGTTGTCGTGATTGAGGTCGGATTATCGCTGGTTAGCTCCAACATTTTTGCCAGCCGCTGCTGCGGGATGAATTTTGGACATTGTGGACCAGCAGCATGTATAGAGTTAAGCACTTCTCCGGTACTTGCATCAGCAACACAGAAATGACGAATATCTAGTGTTTCAAACAGAGCATCGAGATTATTGATTTCTGAGATATTGTTATAGTTTGACCTGACAAAGGAAAACACTTTCTCGAGGTCCAAATGGTATCTCGATAATTCCCCAGAAAGGTTTTTGGCAATCAGAAGATGTTGCTCACGAACATCATCCAATTCGTCGTTAAAGACTTGCGAATTTGGCAACACCCAAAACAGGATTAACGGCGCAACCGCGATCACGCAAAAGACAAAGAACAGAATTGTTCTAAGACGCATTTCAGATATCCCCGTAAAAGTCTTGATTACCTCTACGTCAGAACACTTAATACGGTGTTAAACATACACATTAATCACGAGAAAAATCGCAAAACCGAGCTGCGCGCACACCAGTCAATCAGCCAAAAGCACGAAGCAAAAACAACGTGATACCGGGGAATGCTACCAAAACCCCAACTCGCATAAGGTCTGAACCCACGAAAAATAGGACTGACTTATACGTTTCTACCATTGGCGTTTCGCGATCCATTGCATTGATCACAAAAAGATTGAGTCCAACCGGCGGCGTAATAAGCCCAACCTCAACAACGATCAAAACTAGGATGCCAAACCAAATAGCCGTTTGCTCTGCAGACATTCTATTTGCCATTCCGGATGTGACCCGTATACCGAGTTCTTTTTGCATTTCTCGCGTCAGTTCTTGACCACCTGCAATAGCTGCATTGATCTGCTCAAGCATGGCAGGTGCAATGTCGGGTGGCGGCACTGCGGCAAGTGCTTCCAATGCAGCCTCTGCTTGCATTGCCGTGAGCGAAACCAAGCCGAAGTCCAGAGCAGAAATGACGGGAAAGAATATCGGTATCGTCAGCAAGATCATCGAAAGACTGTCCATCAAGCATCCGAGGATCAGATAAAATACAAGAATAATAATCAACACCATCCAAGGGCTGAATCCTTGATCAACAACCCAACCGGAAATCTCTTGTGGTAATTGGGTGAGCGCGAGGAAGCCATTATATATAGCCGCACCAAGAATAATGAAGAAAATCATGCCTGTAGAGCGCGCTGTGGAAAGAAAACTCTCTTCCAAGGTCTTGAAAGTAAGCCCACCATTAAGCCAGGCGATTAGTCCCGTTCCAAAAGCACCGATTGCCGCAGCTTCTGTTGGCGTAAACCACCCGAGGTAAATTCCACCAACCACAAGGCCAAACACTAAAAGAACCGGCCATACTGCGACTAGCGCTTTGAGACGCTCTGCATAGGGAACGCGTTCCTTAACCCCCGCTCGATCGGGATAAAAATGCACGTAAAGCCGCACAGCGATCATATACCCAATCGCCGCTAGAACTCCGGGAACAAATGCAGACAAAAATAGCTTAGCGATGTTCTGCTCAGTCAAAATCGCATAAATGACCAACACAACGGATGGGGGAATGAGAATGCCTAATGTTCCGCCCGCAGCAAGCGTTGCAGTTGAGAAACCACCTGCGTAGCCATATTTTTTAAGTTCAGGCAGCGCAACACGGCCCATTGTTGCGGCTGTTGCCAGTGATGAACCACAGATCGAACCAAACCCGGCGCAAGCACCAATAGATGCCATCGCGACACCGCCACGCCGGTGACCAAGCCAACTTTCGGCAGCTTTGAAGAGCGCCTGAGACATGCCACCAAGCGTTGCGAAATACCCCATCAAGAGGAACATTGGCACGATAGAGAGCGAGTAGCTGGAAAAAGTTGTATAAACCTCATGCTTGAGACGACCAAAAATCACATTTGTATCGCCCGTAACCAGGATGATCCCCACCATACCAACCAGAAACATGGCAAGGCCAATAGGAACTCTGAGGAAAATAAGAACAATGAGCGCTGGAAAAGAGGCAGCACCGATCTCAAGCGCGGTCAATGATCCGCTCCTTCACCTTCAACCAGCAGACTGGATGCGGTCATCAACTCCCTGACCCGAATATAGGCGACATACACACCAACCATTGCGCCAACGAACGCAGCCATCAGACTGAGCGCATATCCCCACCAGACCGGAAACTGAAGCAAGAACGTTGTTTCACCGGAGGAATATTTCGAGACCGCACCTTCAAACAAGCGCCAGAAAATAAGCACCAATACCGCAGCAAATACAACGTCGGCGATCATACGAAGCAAACGGTTGTTTGCCTGAGACATTCTGGATGTGAAAATATCGACCGTAGCATGGCCTGCTGTGATTTGGCACAGCGGCAAAAATGAAAAAATCGCAAACGCAACACCGGTTTCCACCAACTCAAAGTCACCGTTGATTGGACCAACGCCGGTTGACAAAATCCAACCAGAAAATTTCGGAAATGTTTGCTGAAAAAAATCGCCGTTCAACGCGGCATTAATCTCACGGCCTAAAACCGACAAACACGTCAGTACGATCAGAGCGGAGAGCACTATACCACCAATGATGGCAAGCGTTTTCGCCAGTCGCATCATCAAGGTATGCATTTAGTTTCTCCCCAAAAGTTCAGGCCGCACAACAATGCGCGGCCCAGACCATGATTCATTTTAAGATGGACTACTTGTAAGCGGCCATCAATTCACGGGCCTCGTCAATCAAAGCCTGACCATCGATCCCTTTTTCTTTCATTTCAGCAACCCAAGTATCGTAGATCGGGCCAACTGTTGCCTGCCAATCGGCGGTGTCTGAAACGGTAATAACATTGTTGCCATTATCAAGAGCAGCTTCACGGGCAGGACCATCAGAGTCTGCTTGTGTGCCGCCAGCAAAGATTGAGAATTCAAGACCAGAGTTCTTATCAACAACCGCCTTCATTTCATCTGATAAACTATTGTACTTGTCTTTGTTCATAGCTAGGACGAATGTTAGCGTATAAAGCGCATTGCCCTCGAATTCTGTATGGTTATCAACCAGTTCAGGAATTTTGAGAGCGCCAGTGACTTCCCAGGGAATCGTTGTGCCATCGAGAACACCTTTAGAAAGAGCTTCCGGAATTGCAGGAACCGGCATACCCACTGGTGTCGCACCTGTGAGTTTCAGCAGCTCATTCACCAGCCGTGAACCGCCGCGCATTTTCATACCCTTTAGATCACCCGGCTTTTCAACCGGCTTATTGGTGTGGATCATGCCCGGTCCATGAACCCAAGTACCAAGAATATGCACATCCTTGAATTCTGTATCTTTCATGTGTTTTTCGAACATCTGCCAGTAAGCGCTGGAGGCGGCACGGGCATCAGAGACCATAAACGGCAGTTCAAAGACTTCTGTTGACGGGAAGCGGCCCGGCGTATAACCCACAACTGTCCAGACAATATCTGCTACGCCGTCTATTGCCTGATCCATCAATTCTGGTGGCTTACCACCCAGCTGCATGGATGGAAAACGGTCAATCTTGATCTTACCGCCAGAGTCTTTTTCAACGTTGTCTGCCCAAACATCCAAAACAAGCTTGGGCACATTCGCCTGGGCTGGCAAAAATTGATGAAGTTTCAAAGTTACTTCTTCTGCAAATGAAGCGCTCGTTGCCATTGCAGCAAATGCAACACCACCTAAAGCCGAAAGAATGGTTCTACGATTAATCATTGAGGTTTCCTCCCTATTTCACGCGTTGCATATGGTTTTCTACAACACAATTTCCGGCGTACTATCACCGATTAGTGCCGGGTTTTCCAGCAATTAGTTTCACTCCTAAATCGCCACCATAGTGAGCAATTCATATTCAGCCAGCGTGTCATCATCCTGATTAACAAGCTTAACATGCCAACGCACTTCACCATATTCGTTATTGCGTGGCGTTTTTTGTTTTACGGTCAATTCTACAGAGATTTCATCTCCCGCAGGAACTGGCTTTTGGAAGCGCAGATTATCCAAACCGGTATTTGCAAGAACCGGCCCCTCATTGGGTTCAACAAACAATCCTGCAGCAAAAGAAATGAGTAGGTACCCGTGTGCTACTCGTCCGGGGAAGAATGGGTTTCGCTTTGCAGCCGCATCATCCATATGCGCGTAAAACGTATCGCCTGTGAACTCGGCAAAATGTTCAATATCGTCCAGCGTGACGGTTCGCTTTTCTGTGCGAAGCGTTTGGCCAATTTCTAACTCGTGGAAACGTTGGGTGAAAGGATGCGCCGGCTTTTTGATTGTACCACTGCCCGGCACCCACTTGCCAGTTATCGCACTTAACATATCGGGGCTGCCCTGAACTGCAGTACGTTGCATAAAATGCTTCACGCCGCGAATACCACCCTGCTCTTCGCCACCGCCTGCGCGTCCCGGACCGCCATGCACCATATGTGGCATTGGCGAACCATGTCCTGTACTCTCCGACATCGAAACCCGATCATTGATGTAGACGCGCCCATGGAACGCGGCAATTCCCAGTGTAACATCGCGCGCAATCTCTGCGTCGTGCGTAATCAGTGAAGCGACGAGACTCCCCTGCCCTTTATTGGCCAGCTCAATCGCATGCTGCCTGTCACGATATCCCATAACCGTAGAAACAGGTCCGAATGCTTCAACTTCATGAACCAGCATGGACTGATCTGGATTGGCGCAATGTAACAGGGTTGGCGCAACAAAAGCGCCGTGTTCAACACCTTCGCCAATTATTTCTAGAGCTCCCTGATCTCCGTATACAATCTCTGCCTCAGCTTCGAGTTGAGATATCTTGGAAAGCACATCTTGCTTCTGTTCAGTAGATACGAGCGCGCCCATGCGAACGCCTTCTGCCTGTGGATCGCCTACGGAAGTTTCGATTAGTTTGTTGGAAAGAGCCTCAATAACCGGTTCAACCAGATTTTCCGGCGCAATGATCCGTCTGATTGCCGTACATTTTTGTCCTGCCTTTACTGTAATTTCGCGGGTAGCCTCTTTGATGAAAAGATCAAACTCGAGCGTGCCGGGAGTAGCATCTTCACCAAGGATGGAAGCGTTCAAACTATCTTGTTCTGCGGTAAAGCGAACGGAGTTCTCGAGTAAGTTTGGTGTGTTGCGTAATAGAAGAGCCGTCTCCGCCGAGCCTGTAAAAGTAACCACATCCTGACAGTTCAAAAGCTCGAGAGTATTGCCAAGTCCGCCTGCCACCAACTGAAGGGCGCCTTCGGGCAAAATATCACTCTTCGCAATAAGCCGAACACAAGCTTCCGTAATATAACTGGTTACCGTTGCAGGCTTAACGACACAGGGAACACCGGCAAGCAGGCCCGGCGCCAGCTTTTCCAGCATGCCCCAAACGGGAAAGTTAAACGCATTGATATGAACCGCAACACCTTTTAGGGGCGTATAGATATGTTGCCCTTGAAAGACGCCTTCTCGACCAAGTTGCTCCAGCTCGCCATCAATCAATACTTGCGAAGCGGGCAATTCCCGCCGTCCTTTAGATGCGTAGACAAAAAGCGTTCCGATACCACCGTCGATATCGATCAGGTGGTCTTTCTGAGTCGCACCCGAAGCAAACGAAACATCGTATAAATGTTGCTTGTTTTCATTAAGGTAGAGCGCCAGAGCCTTCAACATTTTCGCCCGATCATGGAAGGTCATCGCGCGCAACGCTGCGCCACCTTTTGCACGGGCAAACTCTAACATTCCTGACGTATCGAACCCGTTGTTTCCGGCACGAGCAAAAATTTTGCCGGTGACTGCATTGGCAATCTCACGCGCGCTCTCGCCCGGATCCACCCATTCGCCTGCAACAAAACTCTGTACATTCTGCATATCGCTCTCCTCGCCTTCAGACCCGCCGTCTGTTTTCCAGACCGTTGACACCATCAAGCGTCAGCGTCGCAACTAACGAAGCATAATCGCGGCGAGCTTGGCTATCAGCTTCTGAGTTCCACATGTAAAACCAGTTGAGCATGCCAAAGACGGACATGACCGTTGACTTTAAGACTTCGGAATTCGCGAAAAATGCACTAGGCGCAGTCTCTTTTAGAATGTCCCCCATCAGTTTGACCATATCGCGCTGATATCCGCGAAGCGTCTCTTGTTGATGTTTGTCTAAAAGAGGAATTCCTTCCGTTTGAATCTTATGTTCGTTATCCATGCCCTCATAGGCCAAAAGCACTTCCGCAATCACCCGCTTCAATCTTTCATTCGCCGGAATATCCCGCAATGGCAGAGAAAGCACACGATCACGCAGCGCACTCAGATAGGTGTCGAGAATATCAAAAAGTAGCGCGTTCTTGCTTTCGTAATAGTGGTAGATATTGGCCTTTGATATTCCGCAGTCTTTTGCAATCTCTGACATAGAAGCTCGCGCAATGCCTTGCTCCGCAAAGACGGCAGCTGCACGGGTTAAGATATGAACCCGTTTGTCATCGTAGTCTTTTGCAATCGTGCGAGCCACAATCAGTCCTTGTTACGATTATCGACAACACGCACGGCCTTACCCTGACTGCGCGCAACAGTTCCCGGTGTTCCGACAACAACCTCTGTTGAAACACCAATGATTTCCTTGATCTTTTTGGTCAGTGTTTCCGCAGAAGCAGACCGTGCCGCATCATCGGCAGACTCAGGCAATGCCTCCACATGCACACGCATCGCATCCATGCGTCCGGATTTGTGAAGTTCAATCTGGAAATAAGGAGCAAGTGCATCAATGGCCATGACTTGCTCTTCCACTTGCGTGGGAAACACATTCACGCCACGCAGAATAATCATGTCGTCAGATCGACCAGTGACCTTTTCCATCCGCCGCATGCTGCGCGCAGTACCCGGCATAAGACGCGTAAGGTCCCGCGTACGGTAACGGATCATCGGAATACCTTCCTTGGTAAGCGTGGTGAAAACCAATTCGCCCTTCTCGCCATCCTCAAGCACTTCGCCCGTTTCCGGATCGATGATCTCGGGGTAAAAATGGTCTTCCCAAATGTGAAGCCCGTCCTTTGTCTCCACGCATTCGTTGGCAACACCCGGGCCCATGATCTCGCTCAACCCATAAATATCAACCGCATGCATATCGAATGCGTCTTCAATCTCTTCGCGCATCGCGTTGGTCCATGGTTCTGCACCAAACACGCCAACGTCCAGCGAACAGGATCGGGGGTCGATGCCCGCCGCGCGATAGGCTTCCAGAATATTCAGCATGTACGATGGCGTCACCAATATGCCTTTTGGTTTGAAGTCAGTGATCAGTTCAATCTGCTTCTCAGTTTGTCCTCCGCCCATTGGGACAACAATCGCACCCAAACGCTCGATCCCGTAATGCGCACCAAGACCACCGGTAAACAAACCATAGCCGTAAGCATTGTGAACCATATCGCCAGCGCGCAGACCTGAAGCGCGCAGACTACGAGCCATCATATTGGCCCACATATCAATGTCATTAGGCGTGTACACAACAACGGTGGACTTTCCCGTTGTGCCGGAAGAGGCATGAATGCGAGCAAGCTGATCCATTGGCACCGCCGACAAGCCAAAGGGATAATTCGCCCGCAAATCGTCTTTATAAGTGAAGGGAAATTTTGAAAGGTCACTCAGACTTTTCAGATCATCGGGATGAACGCCCGCCTCATCAAAACGCTGCTTATACATAACCACATTGTCGTAGGCGTGCTTCAGAGACCAACGCATCCGCTCGAGCTGGAGTCCGGCAATTTCATCACGGCTGGCAATCTCAATTGGCTCAAGGTCGCTTCTTTTGGGAGTGAGGTCTTTCATAGTCAATTTCCTGATATTCGATTTCTTACGAGCCTTTAAAAACTGGCTCACGTTTTTCAAGAAAGGCCGAAACGCCTTCCGCATAATCATCGCTTTCACCACAGGTTTTCATAAAACCCGCTTCCAGTTCTAGATGCTCTTCCAGCGTGTTCACAGCAGATGCATGGATTGCCTGCTTTGTCAGAGAAAACCCAAGCGTTGGTCCATTGGCAAGTTTTTCAGCCATGTTGCTAGCTTCTTGCATCAGATCATCGTCCGCTACGCATTTCCAGATCAATCCCCATTCCTCCGCCTGTTTGGCGGATAGAGGCTGTGCGGTCAGTGCCAAACCTTTTGCCCGCGCCTCACCCAGCAGATGCGGCAAGTGCCAACTGCCACCCGTATCGGGAATAAGACCGACCTTTGAAAAAGACTGAATAAATTTCACACTTTCTGCGGCAAACACCATATCGCAAGCGAGCGCCAAATTGGCACCTGCCCCCGCCGCAACGCCATTCACTGCACAGACGACAGGACACTCAAGTGAGCGGATCAGTTTCACAAGGGGCGCGTAGAAAGTTCTGACAGTTTTTCCCAAATCAGGTGGCGACGTCATTTTAGAAGGATCTCGATCGCCAAGGTCTTGCCCGGCACAAAACCCCCGCCCTGAGCCCGTTAGCAGAACTGCACGCATGCCATCATCACGCGCTTTTTCCAATGTAGAGCGTAATGCCATATGCATTTCATCATTGAAGCTATTGAGGCGATCCGGACGATTTAACGTGATCTGCACCCAATTGTCATGCTGATCAATACGTATAGTTTCTGACATTCCTTATCCTCCAACAAGATAAGGATTTCATAAACCGACCGGTTGGTCAATTAATAAAGCGCGCATCTGTTATTATTTTCATAATAAGAGTTCGCTTGCTTGTGCTAATGACTAAGTCCCCATATCCGGCAGCACCGTATTGTCTTTGACAGCTTCCATCGAAACATAAGTCGATGTTTGTGCTACATGCGGCAGCTGAGAGATGGTTTCTCCCAAAAGTGTGCGATATTCCCGCATGCTTTTGCTGCGCACTTTGAGCAGGTAATCAAAACCACCGGCAATCATGTGACATTGCTCAATCGAATGGTGCTTTCGAACCTCGGTGTTAAACTCATTCAAGGCACTCGCTTTCGTGTCCGATAGCTTCACTTCAACAAAGGCGATGTGTTCCAACCCAAGCTTCACCGGATCAATCAGGGTTCGGTAGCCAAGAATATATCCGTCAGCTTCCAATCGTCTCAGCCGCGCGTGACATGGCGTTTTGGATAATCCAACCTTGCCCGACAATTCAGTTACAGAAATGCGCGCATCATCGCCTATTGCCTTCAGAATCTTGATATCAAATTCATCGATACCGTCCACTTCACGCGCAAGCTTTACCATTTTCCCGATTCCTTGCCCAAAAACAGTGAATTTCACCGCCATGATAGAAATTTACGGAAAATATGCAACTCGTTTCATGGCACTCTGGCAGAAACTAAGATCGGAGGCATCATGCACCATTCCCTAAACGCACCATCAAACGCGTCCGAAACAGCGGCACTCAAATCACTGTTGCAAGAAGCAGGCATTGATAAACCACTACGAGATCGCATGAAAAATCGCGCCCTAGAACTCGTAACCCGCATTCGTGAAGACAGTACGCCGGGCATGATGGAGTTGTTTCTTGAGGAATACGGCCTCTCCAGCGACGAAGGCGTAGCATTGATGTGCTTGGCTGAGGCCTTGCTGCGCGTTCCCGATGGCGAAACCATGGATGCACTCATTGAAGACAAGATTGCCCCAAGCGAATGGGGGCAACATTTGGGAAAATCACATTCATCGCTAGTGAATGCTTCGACCTGGGCGCTTCTTATCACAGGCACGGTTTTAAACGATGACATTGAGAACCCCGTCTCCCGCGTTCTACACGGCGTCATCAAACGGCTTGGCGAACCGATCATTCGGCAAGCCGTCACCAGAGCCATGAAGGAGATGGGCCGCCAGTTTGTGTTGGGTGAAACCATTGAAAAAGCAATTGAGCGTGCGAAGGTCAAGGAAGACGAAGGGTTCACCTATTCATACGACATGTTGGGTGAAGCCGCTCTTACTGAACGTGACGCTAAACGGTATCACCTTGCCTACAGTGACGCGATCAACAGTTTAGCCAAACACGCGACACACAAAGATATTCGCAAGAACCCCGGAATTTCGATTAAGCTCTCAGCCCTTCATCCACGCTACGAAACCTTGCAACGCGAACGCGTGATGAAAGAACTTGTTCCTCGCGCGCGCTCACTGGCAGTTTTGGCAAAGTCTGCAGGCATTGGGTTAAACATTGATGCAGAAGAAGCAGGTCGTCTAGAGCTTTCACTCGATGTAATAGAAGCGATCGCCTCCGACCCTCTATTCGACGGATGGGACGGAATGGGCATTGTGGTTCAAGCTTATAACCTCAAAGCGCCGAAAGTGCTTGATCGTCTATACGCGCTTGCAGAGCGGCTGAACCAGCGTTTTTTGGTGAGGTTGGTAAAGGGTGCCTATTGGGATACAGAGATTAAACTGGCTCAAGTAGAAGGCCATAAAACGTTTCCGGTGTTCACTCAAAAGCCCTCAACCGACGTGAGCTACATCTGTTGCGCAAAAAAACTATTGGGCATGACAGACCGCTTCTATCCGCAATTCGCAACACATAATGCGCACACTGTTGCCGCGATCCTGGAGATGGCCGAAGACAAATCTTTGTTTGAGTTTCAACGTTTACACGGCATGGGCGAGGCGTTGCATGACACCGTATTAAGGCGACAGGGAACGCATTGCCGCATCTATGCGCCGGTTGGAGCGCATAAAGATTTACTTGCCTACCTGGTTCGTAGATTGCTCGAAAACGGCGCAAACTCTTCCTTTGTCAATCAGATCGTTGATGAATCCGTATCACCGGAAGACGTTGCCGCAGACCCATTTACAGCTGTTGAACGCTATTTGGATGATGCGAAAAACAGTTCGATTCGACAACCGCATGACCTTTTCGCACCGGAACGTGACAACTCCCGTGGGTGGGATCTAAGCGACCCTGAAACCCTTGCAGAATTGGAAACCGGGTTATCGAAATTCGACAATCATATTTGGGATTATTCGAGCGAATCGGGGACAGCACAGGAGGTCTATAATCCCGCGGATGGTTCGCTTGTAGGTCGCATAAATTTTGCGTCCGAAAGAGATGTGACAACTGCTTGTGAAGAGATAAAGCCCTGGGATAACAGCGCCAGCAGAGATCGATCTGACATACTGCGTAAAGCGGCTAGCCTTTTTGAGGAAAATGCCCATGAAATCTTCGCTCTCCTGCAACGTGAAGCAGGAAAAACCATATTGGATTGTGTGGGCGAGCTTCGCGAAGCTGTCGACTTTCTTCGATATTATGCTCAACAGGCGGAGACAATTCACGAAAAGCTTGCCGGCATCTTTACCTGCATTGCTCCGTGGAATTTTCCCTTGGCTATATTCACTGGGCAAGTAGCCGCTGCATTGGCGGTCGGCAATGGGGTTCTTGCAAAACCCGCGGAATCCACATGCTTGATTGCGAATCTCGCAACCAAACTATTATGGGAAGCGGGCGTTCCGAAGACGTCTCTTAAGTTTCTTCCCGGAACGGGTTCAGAAATCGGCAGCGCCTTGACCGGAGCAAATGTGGTGAATGGTGTTTGCTTTACGGGATCAACCACAACAGCCCAACGCATCAATCGGAACATGGCGAAACACTTAAACCCTACAGCGCCCCTTATTGCGGAGACGGGTGGATTAAATGCAATGATTGTGGATAGCACTGCGCTGCCTGAACAAGC
>CALLHT010000292.1 GCA_938009335.1 uncultured Rhizobiaceae group bacterium | reverse complement strand
AACTAAGGGATAAAAGATGCCATTGAACGATTTTGCGAAGCAATTGATCAAAAACTTTCCATTGGGATTCGTCGCGACGGTGACTGAAGAGGGTCTGCCGTCTCTATCTCCAAAAGGCACATTTTTCGTTCTTGATGACGATACAATCGCCTTTGCTGAAATTCGTTCACCTAACACCATGGAAAATTTGAAACACCAACCAAAGGTCGAAGTGAACTTCATCGACATATGGCTTCGCAAAGGCATTCGGATATTTGGCGGGACAGAAGTCTGCGAACGCGGTACGGACGAATTCAAGCAGATCATAAACCTTTGGGAAACTCCCTTCCCTGCGCTTGCTCCGCGTATCAATGCGATTGTCAAAATTAATGCGGAGCGTGTGAAACTAATTTCTACCCCCCCTTACGATGATGGCATCTCCGAAGAAGATATGATTGCGACGTATAAGCAAAAATTCGCGGAGATATACCCATGAGCGACATTCAAATTCTTGACGGGGGAATGGGTCAGGAACTCATACACCGCTATGGCCAACCTCCGACACCACTGTGGTCAACACATGTGATGATGCATGAGCCGGATCTGGTTGGCGACATCCACGACGACTATTTTGCAGCAGGCGCTGACGTTGCCACCACAAACAGTTACGCAATTCATCGCGATCGTCTCGAGCGACATGACGCGGCCAATGGTACAAGTCTCGAAGATGACTTTGCCAACCTACACCAAAAAGCATGTGAAATCGCCAGCCGGGCGCGTGACAAACACGGCAAAGGCATGATTGCTGGCTCACTTGGACCGCTTGGGTTTTCTTACCGTCCCGACCTTAGTTTTCCACCAGAGGAAGCGGCAGAAATATTCGCCGAAATCGTCAAAATTCACGAGCCGCTTGTGGATGTCCACCTGATAGAAACTGTCAGCAGCATCGAACATGCGCGTGGTGGTTTACTCGGTACATCCGCGTCTTCCAAGCCAACCTGGCTTGCCATGACCGTGAAAGATGAAGATGGAACGAAGCTGCGTTCTGGCGAGTCGCTTGCTGATATCAAGCCGCTTATCGACGAATACAACATCGAAAAACTGCTCATCAATTGCGCAACACCGGAAGCCGTGGATCAATCGATATCTGTAATCTCTGATGTGAAAGTTCCATTCGGTGCATACGCCAACGGCTTCACGTTCATCACTTCGGATTTCACCAAAACCGAGACCGTGGATGCGCTGCAAGCACGCGACGATCTTGGCCCTGAAGCCTATGCAGATTTTTGCGATAAATGGGCAAACCAAGGCGCGACTGTACTGGGCGGATGCTGCGAAGTTGGACCTGCCCACATTGCAGAATTGAAGCGGAGGTTTGGATAATGCCTTTACCTTCCAATAGGATAGGCCAAATATCTGAATCAGACCTCGAGGGTTGGGAAGTCTATATTGAGGCTTTGCGCTTGCAGCGTGACGGTAAAGACGTGATCATGACCAGCATTGGCGAACATGATTTCGACCCACCTCACGAAACCATTAATGCGTGCAAACAAGCGCTAGATAACGGGCACCACAATTACACTGACATTCCGGGAAAACCGGACCTTCGCGAATCGATGGCGCGCGTTTCGAACAAAGCACTTAATCTGGATATCAAACCATCGGAAGTTGTCGCGATGCCGGGTGGACAATCGTGTCTCTATGCTGCCATGCAGGCGACACTTGATCCCGGCGACCACGTCATTGTTATTGGTCCGCATTACGTTACCTACCCCGGCACCATTCGCGCTGCCGGCGCAAGCTTCACCGTTGTAAATGCTTTCTCGGAAGATGGTTTTCAACCAAAGGCAGAACTCATTGAAGCAGCCATTCAGGACAATACTAAAGCGATCCTGATCAACACGCCGAACAATCCAACTTGCGCAATTTATTCGCGAGAGACGCTGGAAGCGATTTCAGACATCTGCATTCGTCACGACCTTTGGGTCATCAGTGATGAAGTCTATTGGTCGTTAAGCAACGGCACCCACATTTCGCCCATGGCAATCAAAGGCATGCGAGACAGAACGATTGCTATCCTCTCCATGTCGAAAAGCCACGGCTTAACCGGCTGGCGGGTCGGCTGGATCGTCTCAACCGAGGCAATGGCCTATAATTTCACGCAGCATAATCTCGTCAGTAATTACGGTATGAATGACTTCGTTTCAAAGGCAGCCTCGGAAGCTTTGCAGAACGACTTCGGGCTTGAGGAAATCGCGGACACCTACCGTAAACGCGGCACCGTGTTTTTGGACGCTTTGGGCAACACAAATGACATTCGTGTGCTGAACGAACCCGGCAGCATGTATTTCATGCTTGATGTGCGTGCGAAGGCAAAAGACACGAAAAAATTCGCGTTCGAATTTCTGAAAGAAGAATTGGTTGCAGTTATGCCCGGCGAGAGCTTTGGCCCTACTGCAGCAGGTCATTTACGGATCAGCCTTGGCGAATCCGAAGAGAGAATCAAAGAAGCAGCTGTTCGCTTACGCCGCTTCGCATCCAATTACACTGAATAGAGAAAGACTAAAGAAATGAGCAAACCTGTTCCTTCAAAAGCATCTGCTGTCATCATAGGTGGTGGTGTTGCCGGTTGTTCGGTCGCCTATCACCTTGCAAAACTGGGCTGGAAAGACGTTGTTCTTCTGGAACGCAAACAACTGACCTGTGGCACAACCTGGCATGCAGCCGGTCTTATCGCGCAACTTCGTGCCACCAAGAACATGACCAAGCTCGCGAAATACTCCCAAGAGCTTTACGGCACGTTGGAAGAAGAGACCGGCGTTGCAACGGGCTTTAAACGCGTGGGCTCTATCACGGTAGCTCTTACCGAAGAACGCAAGGAAGAGATTTACCGTCAAGCATCTATGGCGCGCGCGTTTGGCGTAGAAGTGGAAGAGATTTCACCCGCTGAAGTCAAGCAACGCTATGAGCACCTCAACATCGACGACGTAACTGGTGCTGTGTACCTGCCACTCGATGGGCAAGGTGACCCGGGCAACATCGCGCACGCCATGGCAAAAGGTGCCAAGCAAAACGGTGCGCAGGTTATCGAGGGCGTGAAGGTCGACAAGATCCATCAAAAAGACGGCCGTGTAACCGGTGTAGACTGGAGCCGCGACGGTTCTGACGAACAAGGCACGATCGAAGCTGACTATGTCGTGAACTGTGGCGGTATGTGGGCGCACGAAGTGGGCCGCATGGCAGGTGTGAACGTGCCTCTTCATGCCTGTGAGCACTTCTACATTGTGACCGAAGGCATAGAAGGCCTCAAACAACTGCCTGTGCTGCGTGTGCCTGATGAATGCGCGTACTACAAAGAAGATGCAGGAAAGATGCTTCTCGGCGCGTTTGAACCGAACGCAAAACCTTGGGGTATGGAAGGCATTAAAGAAGACTTCTGCTTCGACCAGCTCCCAGAAGATTTCGATCACTTTGAACCGATTCTCGAACAAGCCGTAAACCGCATGCCAATGTTGGGCGAAGCGGGCATTCATACCTTCTTCAACGGTCCTGAGAGTTTTACGCCGGATGATGCGTACCACCTTGGTGAAGCGCCGAACCTCAAGAACTTCTTTGTATGCGCAGGCTTTAACTCGGTAGGCATTCAATCTTCCGGTGGCGCAGGCATGGCTCTGGCGCAGTGGATGCATGATGGCGAACGTCCGTTTGACTTAGGTGACGTGGACATTGCCCGTATGCAACCATTCCAGGGCAACAAGCACTATCTCTTTGAAAGATCGAAAGAAACGCTTGGCCTTCTATATGCGGATCACTTCCCATATCGCCAAAAAGCAACGGCACGCGGCGTGCGTCGCACTCCTTTCCACCATCACATGTTAGAGCATGGCGGCGTGATGGGCGAAATCGCAGGCTGGGAACGCGCAAACTGGTTTGCAAACGAAGGTCAGGAGCGAGAATACCAATACTCCTGGAAGCGTCAGAACTGGTTTGAAAATTCAGCTGCGGAACACAAAGCAGTACGCGAAAACGTTGGCATGTATGACATGTCTTCTTTTGGCAAGATCCGCGTTGAGGGCCCGGACGCTGAAGCATACATGAACTATGTCGGTGGTGGCGATTATTCCGTGCCAAACGGCAAAATCGTCTACACGCAGTTCCTGAATAATGCAGGCGGCATTGAAGCAGACGTAACCGTCACGCGCCTCACAGAAACAAGCTATCTCGTTGTGACACCGGCAGCGACTCGACAGGCTGATCAAGCCTGGATGATGCGCCACAAGGGCGACTTCAATGTCGTAATCACGGATGTGACGGCTGGCGAAGGTGTTCTGGCTGTTATGGGGCCAAAATCACGCGAATTGCTTCAAAAAGTGAGCCCTGCGGACTTTTCCAACGACGTGAACCCGTTTGGTACAGCGCAAGAGATTGAAATTGGCATGGGGTTAGCCCGCGTTCACCGTGTCACCTATGTCGGTGAACTTGGCTGGGAAGTTTATGTTTCTGCCGATATGGCAGGCCATGTCTTTGAAACGCTACACGAAGCAGGCCAAGATCTCGATCTGAAGCTGTGCGGCATGCATATGATGGATTCGTGCCGGATTGAAAAAGGTTTCCGCCACTTCGGCCATGACATTACTTGTGAGGACCATGTGGTTGAAGCTGGCCTCGGCTTTGCCGTAAAAACTGACAAGCCAAACTTCCTTGGGCGCGATGCAGTCCTTCGCAAAAAAGAGGAAGGGTTGAAGAACCGTCTGGTCCAGTTCCGCCT
>CALLHT010000291.1 GCA_938009335.1 uncultured Rhizobiaceae group bacterium | reverse complement strand
ATCCTGCCATTGCTTGAAGAAGAGCCGTCCGTGCTCAAGATAACCTACAAGGTTGAAGACCAAGGCAATCCGCTTGAGCAGCGTCGCCTCAAGACTGCCGAATCGCTCATTGAACGAGCTTGGAACTCAAGACCTAGACCTCATGAGCTTGAGATAGAAATTGACTAAAAGCCCCTGTTTTTATGGGTTTTTAGCTCTTCCAATTCCTTAACGTTAACTTCCCGTAAACCATAAATACCGCATGGTCTGTTAACCATGTTGGGTAACGAATCATTCATAACTCGCCGCTTGTTCAAAGCTGGCGCAAATGGAGCCATCAGGCATGCTCTGGTGGCTGCCGTCTTGTCGTTGCCTGCCGTCGCACTTCCGGCACATGCGGATGATCTTGATATTCTCCTTCAAGCCGAAGAGGCATTGAACCAAGGGCGAGAGATTTCTGCAAAAGACTCCGGTGTTTCAATCAGCGTTGATGGCGATGTCATCGTTGGGTCACCGATCATCCAAGACAAAATTGTACAGACCGACAAAGCGCTTGAGGATGTCGATATTCAGGTCAAATTTGATGGTTTGGATATTACTCGACGCTTGAACGTTTCTACTGACGATTTGCGCCGAACCTACATGCCGGGTGAAGTCATTGCGTTTCAGGGTAGCTGGAATTATCCAGACTGGATCGACCGCGCCGAAGTTAGAATTTTCCGCCAGGTCGACAAATACTCTACTGAGGCAATTGCCAAGCCGGTTGATGTTATCCCAATGAAACTGGATGGGGATGGCGGTGCTGCGGTTTGGCAAAGTTTTGATGCGCGCAACCTTCAAGACGATGATGAGAACACACTTTCATACGTTCTTCGCGTATATGACAATAAGGGCCGGTTTGATGAAACCACACCCCTGACACTCCGTTTGAGTGAAACTGACGTTGCGCTTGAAGATCGTATAGGCAGTGTGCCGGTTGCGCCGGGTGAAGCGGAAGACCGCACTGGTGTTTCAAACATTCCTTTGCAAGGTGGAACGATTACCGTCTTCGGACGTCATGTACCTCCGGGTTACAAAGTGACTGTCTTGGGCGATGAAATTCCCCTCGACCAAGGTCAGAAATTTGTCACCAGTCGTATCCTTCCTCCCGGAGATCATGTGGTGGATGTTGCTGTTCACGGTGCAACCACAAAGGATGCCGGTCTTCAGTTTCAGCGCGATGTAAATATCCCTGATCAAGAATGGTTTTATGTGGGTCTTGCCGACATAACGATTGCCCGCCGTCTTGGGGAAGAAGCGAACTTGATCAGAGGCGCGCATCCTAATGAGTTTGCGGAAACATATGAACGCGGTCGTCTGGCGTTTTACCTTAAAGGCAAGATCAAAGGCGAGACGCTCATCACAGCCGCGTTTGATACCACGGAAGATGATCTGGACAATCTGTTCCGCGACCTCGACGAGAAAGATCCGCGTCAGTTCCTTCGTAATCTCGACCCTGATGACTTTTATCCGGTTTATGGGGATGACAGCACAACGGTAGAAGACGCACCGACTGCCGGAAAATTTTATGTCCGAGTTGAACGCGGCAAAAGCCATGTAATGTGGGGGAATTTTAAAACCCGCATCAACAATACAGAGTTACTTCGTTACGAAAGAAGCCTCTATGGTGGGCATGCCCTTTTAAAAAGTGAAGCATCTACTCCTCACGGTGAGCCCGTTGCGCAAGTTGAAGCATTTGCGGCCGAACCGGGGTCTCTGCCACAGCGTGATGAATTTAGAGGAACAGGTGGTTCCGTCTACTTCCTGCGTCGTCAGGATATCAATCGCGGCTCCGAGCAAGTCAGTATTGAAGAGCGGGATCGGATCACAGGCCAAGTTGTTGCGAGAACCTTACTGAGACCAGATGAAGATTATGAGTTTGATTTTGTTCAAGGTGTCATCCTTTTGCGCTCGCCGCTTGCTTCCACAACGGGCACATCAGGGGCTGTCCGCACAGATGTTATTGGCGGCAATCATCAGTATCTGGTGACGACGTATGAATACACGCCAACGCTTAACGATCTGGAAGGCTTTAGCTATGGCGCGCGGGGGCAGGTCTGGCTATCAGACACAGTCCGCGTTGGTGCTTCTGGCTTTGTTGAAGATACAGGGCTCGCTGACCAAACTGCCTATGGGGCAGATGTTCTCGTTCGCATTTCAGAGAAGAGTTATTTTGAATTTGAATGGGCGCAGTCTGAAGGTGATACATTTGGACTGGTCACTTCCACCGATGGTGGTTTCATTTTCAATCCGGTTTCCGGTATTAATGCATCCGGCGGGAGAGCAGAAGCTTACCGTGCAAAAGTTGCTGTTGATCTGGGCGAACTTACAGACGGTGAAGTTGAGGGCACGATTGGCGGTTACTTCGAACATCGCGATGCCGGGTTCAATGCACCCGGTCGTTTCACTGCTGTTGAAGAACGTCTGAGTGGCGCATTTGCTGAAGTCAAGGCGACAGAAGAGACTACGCTTCGTGCAAAGTATGACAATATTGACCGCGTGGACGGTATTAACCGAACAGAACTGACCGCTGAAATTGAACATCGCTTCAATGATGAATACAAGGCAAGTGTGGGTGTAACGCATTCTGACTATGCGACATCACTTGGTTCAAGTTCAGATTTTGGCCAGCGCACCGACGTGGGTGTTCGGGTTGAGCGAACTCTGGAGAATGGTGATCGCGCTTGGCTCTTCGGCCAGGCAACCGTTGATAGGGATGATACACGCGAACGCAATGACCGTGTGGGAGTGGGTATTGAAGCAGCGCTCACCGACAAGCTTTCGGCAAGTGCTGAAGTTTCATATGGCACACAAGGGATCGGCGGTCTGGCTGCGCTCACTTACTCTCCAAATGCAGATGACAAGTACTATTTTGGTTATCGTCTGGATCCGGATACGACCGCTGGTGATTTGAACGGGTATGATCCATTTGGCCGTGATTATGGCTCGATCCTGTTTGGTGCTAACCGTCGGATCAATGATCAGCTTACCGCATTCTTTGAAGAAAATTACGATTTCACAGGAACGCAGCAATCGCTCACCCATACCTATGGCGTGACGTATACGCCTGATGATGCCTGGACGATCACCGGTGGCATTGAAGCTGGTGAGATTTATGATGAGATCGCTGGCGATTTCGACCGTTTCGGCATCTCCGCTAGTGTGTCTTTACGCGAAGAAGCCAGACAGGCTTCTTTGAAATTCGAAGCACGGTTTGAAGATGGCGTGAACGCCAATGCACGGGATCGGAACACATACCTGCTCACGGCGAATTATGCGTATAATCATAATGATGATTGGCGCTTCCTGGCCAAGGTTGATGGTGTTCTATCGCAATCTGATCAGACAACCATTCTCGATGGCGACTATATCGAAGCATCTGTGGGCTGGGCTTATCGTCCAAAAGAGGATGATCGTCTAAACGCCTTGTTCCGCTATACCTATCTTGAAGATTTACCAGGTGCGCAACAGGTCAACAATCAAAATCAAATCCTTGGTCCGCGCCAACGCAGCCACGTGCTAGAGGCTGACTTCATCTATGATGTGAATAAACACCTTTCCATCGGTGGTAAGTACGGCGTTAGAACCGGTGAAATCGAAACGGTTCGTGGTAGCGGTAACTTTACAGATTCTACGGCGCATTTGGCTGTTGCGAGAGCCGATATTCATGTCATCGATAAATGGGATATCATTTTGGAGGCACGCGCCCTTTGGCTGGAAGAGGCAGATCAGGTCAACTTCGGTTACCTTGCCGGCGTATACCGCCATATCAACGACAATCTAAAGATTGGTGTAGGATACAACTTCTCGAATTTCTCAGATGATATCACAGATCTTACCTATGATGACGAAGGTGTTTTCATCAACGTGGTCGGCAAATTCTAAGCTTTAGATTTCTCTGATTACTGAGCCGCAATTCCTGCCGCATCTGGATTAAGCCAGTTGGTGAATTCCTGTAACGCACGGGCGCTCATGGCGCGCTTCTTGGCTAGGGTTTTATCCTTACCACGCCAGCGCTTCACACCTTCAGGCTTCTTCAATGTACCATCCGGCAAGGGCGGCAAGAGGCCGAAATTCACATTCATCGGCTGGAAAGAGCGTTTTGATTTCTCATTGCTCTCGCCGCTTTCATCATAGGCAACATGACCGGTGGTGATATGATGCAGCAACGCACCTAAGGCGGTGGTGATGGGTGGCAGTTCAAGCTGTTCACCACGCATTTCTGCAACAGCAAACCGCGCGGCCAGAATTCCGATTGAAGCGCTTTCCACATAGCCTTCACACCCTGTAATCTGTCCGGCAAAGCGGATATCAGGGCGTGATTTCAGAGCCAGACGCTCATCCAGAACTTTCGGTGAATTCAAATAGGTATTGCGATGAATGCCACCAAGCCGCGCAAACTCTGCATTCTCTAAACCGGGTATGGTTCTTAGAATATCAACCTGCGCACCGTATTTCAGTTTGGTTTGAAAACCGACCATATTGTAAAGCGTGCCAAGCGCATTGTCCTGACGAAGCTGCACAACGGCATAAGGCTTTTCATCCGGTTTATGAGAATTGGTCAACCCCATTGGTTTCATCGGGCCATGGCGTAAGGTTTCACGACCGCGCTCTGCCATCACTTCAATGGGTAGACATCCGTCGAAGTAAGGAACGTTTTCCCACTCTTTAAATTCAGTTTTATCGCCCGCCATCAGCGCATCAATGAATGCATTATATTGCGCTTCATCCATTGGGCAGTTGATATAGTCTTTTCCGTTCCCGCCAGGGCCAACTTTATCATACCGCGATTGGAACCAGGCTTTATCAAAATCAATGGAATCGAAGTGAATGATGGGTGCTATTGCATCAAAGAATGAAAGTTCATCTTCGCCGGTTGCTGCTGCAATTTCGCTTGCCAGAGCAGGG
>CALLHT010000290.1 GCA_938009335.1 uncultured Rhizobiaceae group bacterium | reverse complement strand
AAAAGAAACCACAATCGGAACCAACGGCCAACGGAATGCCAATTTCAATAGACCGCCATTGATCCATTTGAGAAATCGGACGACAAAGCTATCCTTATGTTCAAGGTTCTTCATTTTCGGCAACAGATAATAAGCCAAAACAGGAGTAACAGTAATAGCCGTTACTAAACTGGCGAGTATCGAAATAATGTAAGCGATACCCAAGGGGGCAAATAAACGCCCCTCTATGCCACTCAAGGCAAAGAGTGGTACAAACACCAAAACAATGATCATGGTTGCGTAGATAATGCCGCTACGAACTTCCTGACTAGCATCCGCGATGACTTTCAATACCGGGATGGGATTACCAGCCTGCCTATTTTGCTTGAGACGGCGCTGGATGTTTTCAATGTCGACTACCGCGTCATCCACCAGTTCACCTGTTGCAATGGCGAGACCACCCAATGTCATCGTATTTATGGTCAGTCCAAAGAAACGGAAGACTAATACAGTCACCAGAATGGAAATTGGAATAGCCAAAAGCGAAATAGCTGTGGTTCTGAAATTCAGCAAAAATGCGAAAAGGACAATTGCCACAACAATGGCAGCTTCCACCAAAACAGCCTTGAGGTTTTCGATGGAGTTCTCAATAAAGTTCGCTTGACGGAAGAGTAGTTGATTAACTTTTACATCACCCTTCATCGTGCGCTGCAATTCAGCCAATGCAGTTTCGACCTTTTCAGTCAGAACAAGTGTATCGATGTCAGGTTGTTTCTGAACTGAAAGGATAACAGCTGGCTTTCCCTGAAAGCCCGCCTCACCGCGTTTGGTTCGTGCGGCAAACCCTACATCTGCAACCTGATCAAGTCTGATGTTGCGTTCATCACGAATGGCAACGCTGACGGCTCTCAGATCATCAATGGATGTCGTTCGCCCGATGTTACGCACAAGATATTCGCGGTCGTTCTGGTCAATAAATCCGCCGCCCGCATTTTGGCTGAAGTCTTCAACAGATGCAGAAATCTCTTCAATGGAAACTTCCAAGTTTCGCATACGTTCCGGGTTCGGTGTAATGCGGTATTGACGAACTTCACCACCAATTGGAATAACTTGAGCTACGCCCTGCAAGGTCAACAATCTTGGCCTGACAATCCAGTCTGCAAGCTCCCGCAATTCCATTGGGGACATTTCTTCCGATGTCATGGCGACCAGAAGAATTTCACCCATGATAGAGGAAATAGGCCCAATAACAGGTTCAACAAATTCGGGGATTTGTTGTTCAACACCATTCAGTCGCTCTGTGACCAATTGACGGTTGAGATAAATATCAGACCCCCAATCAAACTCGACAAAGACTAAGCCCAATCCAATTCCTGAAATGGAGCGAACGCGTGTCACACCCGGAATGCCGTTCATTGCGGTTTCAATCGGAAAGACGACCAGTTGTTCGACTTCTTCCGGTGCAAGTCCGCCTGCCTCAATATTGATGGTCACAGTCGGCTTGTTGAGATCAGGAAATACATCAACTGGAAGCTTTTGAAGTGAGACCAGGCCATAGGCAATCACAACAACGGCTGCTGCCAGAATCAGCAGGCGGTTGTTAAGGCTGAAATTTACAATCGCTCTAAACATATCAGCGTACCTGATTGAGGAAGCTTGCACCTTCAGTCACAATCCGGTCACCGGATTTAACACCACGCAAGATCATAATGTTGATGCTGTCGAAGGTTTCAGTCTCGACAATTTGAGGGCGAAAACGCTCAGGTGCTTCCTGTACCCAAACAATTTGAAGGCCGGAGGAGCCCCGCACAACAGCATCGCGTGGCAACAACAAACTGCTTTGTTCTTCACTACTTTCAAGAACCACCGTTACAGGTGTACCTAAAGGTACTGCCTGTTCTTTCTCCAGTTTGAAAAATGCGGTTTGTGCCTGCGCCGTTAGAGACGCAGAACGGCTTACAAATGAAAGTGGCAGCACAGATTGATCTTCCAGCACAACGCTTGACTTCGCGTTTTCATCAAAGGATTGACCGGGATAAGCAATCGCTTCGACCCATACACGTTGGGGGTCAATCATTTCAATCAGCGTGTCTCCGGCAGAAACAACTTGTCCAGTCTGTGTGGTAACAGTTGTCACCGTTCCGCTGCTACTTGCAATCAGCTCAACAGGCCCAAAGCTAACTGCATTAATCTTGTCGCGTCTTTTTGTAAGTTCCACTAGCGTCACTTCAAGTTCGGTGATCTGGGTTTTTGAAACGGCGCTTAGTGAAGTCGCTCCTTGGCCCGATACCCTAACCGAAGCAATCTGATTCAGATTTTTCAGTCGCTGTTTTGTAAGCGCAATTTCTTGGTCAAGCGACCCTATCTGTTCTGCTAGCCCTGCCAAACTTTCAGGAGATAGTATCGGGATCAGTCTTGCGATCATATCACCCTTTTTAACCTGCTGGCCAATGACTGGGGGGCCTGACGTTGGAAACTCTATACGTCCGTCACGCACGGCCTGCACAACCGCTTTGTTTGTGGGGTCAGCAACAACACGACCCAACAAAGTGTTGGAACGCGCACGATTGGTTTCTTCTGCAAGGTTGGTGCGTATCTTCAAAAGCCGTTGGCTTGACTTCGGCAAATAGACAGAACCATCAGGCAATCGCTGTGGTTGATTTCCGTTAGAAACCGTTTCCTGTTTTTCCTCCGCGCCATGATCATGCCCTTCATGGGCAATTGCAGTATCGGCAGGTGTGAAGATTAGAAACAGCAATGTTGCCGTAGTTGCTGGAAATACCGCATTCCTAAAAAACAACCCGATTAGCAAACCAACTCCACCAGCAATAAGTAGCGGAATACCAAGTTCAGGCTGTAGATAAGCCATCCACCAATCGGCACTCTCAGCATTTTCATCAGTTGCCGGGTTTGGGATAATCAGCTCCGCAAGCAGCAGGTCAATGTTTTCTCCTGCTGTAACCGAAATAACCAGATCATGTTTTCCAGCTTCATGGAGCCATTCACCGTCAATTGCATAAACAGCAGGTGAAACTTCCTTTGCAATGAACGTGTCTGCGTCTTTCGTGATTTCAATAAGTGCATTTTCGATTGGTGCATTCGTTGCATATTCATCAAGATATAGCGTGAGTTTATTCCCGTCATTAACGCCGACAATTTGAAACAATCCACTTTCAACAGTCAGTCTGGGAACTTCCTGTTCGACAACCAAAGGGTTTTCTTCATCACCATGATCATGACCGCCATGCGCAAAGGCATTCACAGACAAAAGACATACCAATAAAATATAGATAGAAATTTGAATTGATTGCCGAACCAGTCGGCGAAAAAGAGAAACCATTACCATTCCCAAATTGCAGATACATAAAATCCACCGCAAGGATTACCCGTGCGGCACTACTCTATGTTTAGCTTCGGGGAGGCGGGCTGTCCGAATAGGTTATGTTTGCATTCAATCTCTGCGGTATCGGCAGAAAGTTCTGCACGCTTGCATTCAGATCATTTTCAGCAACTTGCTCAATTATACTTGTAAAAAGACAACATGCGGCACAAGCCGCATCACAGCAGGAAAATGGGCAGTTGCTGTGATCGTGGCGTTGTTCGCCATCCAAAACTTGATGATCAGCTTTTTGAGATGGTTCTGCATTATGATGTGCAACTGATTTTTCAAGGCCGTGATTGTGGTTCGCATGCGCATGCACATCGCTTGTCGAAATAAAAAGCGATGCAAACAGTGCAACAAAAGCGTATGCAATCAATCGAACCATTCGTACTTACAATCAGTATGACTTAATTTCTTTAAGATAATAAACCTTCCAGCCCATGGAAGGTCAAGCGGTTCGACTCACATTCCTGTGATTAGGTAGATTATGAACGATAAAGAAAATGTACCAAATACTTCATGGAGTTATAAGCCAACCGTAGTCGTTTGGAAG
>CALLHT010000289.1 GCA_938009335.1 uncultured Rhizobiaceae group bacterium | reverse complement strand
TGGTTGTTGCGCCGCAAGATGATGATGCACGCGAGGTGATTGAAGAGGTTGCACGGAAAACAGGCGCTCCGGCTTCATTCGCACTCCAGGATTTCGATTATTACCGCGATGCAACCGGATTTGTGTTTCAGGACGAAAATGGTCTGCTTGACCTTCCCCTTCCCCGTTTAGCGGGTGAGCACCAGTTATCGAATGCGGCACTTGCAATTGCAGCCATACGAAACAGCGGGATTGAGGTTCCAGAAGAAGCATATCGCACTGCAATGAAAACTGTGGTTTGGCCAGGCCGGTTGGAAAAACTGCCAAAGGGTGTGCTCACAAAACAGATTGGCGAAGATGCCAACATCTGGATCGATGGCGGCCATAACCCGAATGCAGGCGAGGCGATTGCCGCTGAACTCAAACGTCAGATGGCAAGCAATGATCAGAAATTGTTGATGATCTGTGGCATGATTAACACCAAAGAGCCACTTGGATATTTTCAACCCTTCGCTGAGTTGAATGCCGAGCTTATCAGCATTCCGGTTCTGATGAGCGATGCAGGTATTGCACCTGATGATTTGGCGGCATTGGCAAAAATGGCAGGACTTCAAGCAACGGCAACCGAAACCCTTGAAGATGCAGTTGAGATTGCCCGAGAGCGATACGAGGTAGATCCGTCAATCAGAATTTTGTTTTGTGGGTCTGTTTACATGTTGGGTGAAGTACTTGACCGAAACGGGACGCCACCGCAGTAACTGGCCGAATAATCGCGCACAAAAAACCCGGCGCAAATTCGAGAGAACAAGGCCGGGTTGAAATCTCTTGGATTTAGTTCGACTTATGCCGCGCCGTTGATCCAATCAACCAAGGCGTTCTTAGGCTTTGCGCCGACTTGCATAGAAGCAGGTTGACCGTCTTTGAACATGATGAGTGTCGGAATCGAACGCACACCAAATTGGGCGGCAATATCCGGGTTCTCGTCGATGTTCACTTTGGTGATTTTGACCTTGTCGCCCATCTCATCAGAAATCTCTTCCAAGCTTGGACCAATCGCTTTACATGGCCCACACCATTCTGCCCAAAAGTCCACGACTACAGGTACATCAGCACCCAGAACATCGGAATCGAAATTGCTTTGATCAATTTTTTGCGTGGCCATATTGGGCCTCCTTTATAGGTGAGGAAGCGCGGAATCACCGCGCGAATTTCAAATTCTGCTCAAACGTAAGAATGCGGATGTCGAAGGTCAAGGTGTGTTGACGCCTGTTCACCCGTTCTTGACTGTTTCGAGAGCCTCTGTGAGCGCTTCGTCAGGCAAAATGCTGAGCTTAGGTCCATTTGTCCACAGTAGGGCGCATTCAATTTGGTGTGACGGATAAATTTTCCCAACCAGATGCCGATATAGTGCGAGCTGCGTAATGTATTCAATGGGGTAGGCGTTGATGGATTGGGGTATATGCCGGTTAGTTTTATAATCCAAGATGAGAACGCGTTCGGGATAAATTACCAATCGGTCAATTTGACCTGAGAGCAGCCTCAAGCCTGACCGTGTTTCCAGGCTTCCGATCACCGAAACTTCAGCCTTACTTTCTGACGTGAAGATGTCTTGGTAGGTCTTGGTATGTAGAATTGTATCGAGCTTTAGCAGAATGTCGGCTCTCGTCTCCTCTGGCCATTCGATCCCTTGAGAATCAAGATATGCTTCTGCTGCTTGCAACCGCTCGCTTTCAGGTAAATCCGGCAACACTTCCAGCAACCGGTGAACACTATTGCCAACTTGTAACGCAAATGGTGAACCGTCATCGGAAGTTTCAAATGCCGGTTGGCGGTTTGCCTTGAGGTTTTCATCAATCAGCGCATATGCCCCTGAAGGCGTTAGCGGCCGCGGTAAGGGCGGATCGGCTTTTGCGGGCGTGATCAGCCAATCCGGTATCGTGTTTGCGGTTGAGGCAGTTTCTTTCTGATGTTCATGCGTGGTTGTTGATACAGGAGGTCGCTTTTCTTTCACCCATCGCAATCCGCCGCCGAGTTCTTCAGCAATCTTTGTGGCCGATGGTGCGAGTGCCGTTTCAACCATCCTGTGCCAGTGATCGTATTTCGGTTCCCGGGTGCCGCGATATCCGCAAACCACCAGCCGGTCTGCGGCCCGGGTCATACCGACATAAAGTAACCTTCGGTACTCTGCTTCCGCTGCCACTTCAGCCTGATGTGTTACCTCAAGGGTTAGAGATGTTTGATCTGTTGAACCGGGTACCCAGATGAATCCGGTCTGCGAAACACCGGTCTCCAATTCAATCACTCTTGGACGGTGGTTTGTGTTCCACGGTGTCCCGCATGAATCAACCAGGAAGACCGCGCGCGCTTCCAACCCCTTGGAGGCATGTACGGTGAGGATACGAACCTCATCGCGGTCCAGTTCCAACTCCCGCTTGATATCTGGGTTTGCTTTGGTCAGTTGCGCGATAAAGGCTTCAAGCCCGGTACCGCCATCCTGATTAAAGGCAATGATTTCATCCGCGAACGCATCGAGAACATCTTCAGCTTCCATGCCCAGTTGAGTGAGCAGTTTTTTGCGCCCACCGTGCGCTCCCAGTAGCCAAGCGTAGAAATCGAAAAGGCTTAGGGTGTTTCCTTTATCGCGGATTTCACTCAGGATCGACAATGCGCCGGATGCTGCTTTAAAGGCAGGATGGCTTTGATCTTCCGCACATCTAGCCAACTGCCGGATCAGACTTTTATGATTCCGGTTATGAGCGATCTCAAAGAGTTTTTTGTCCGTCAGGCCAATGAAAATTCCTTTGAGTACAGAAGCAAGATTGAGATCATCATCGGGTAGTAAAACGAAGCGACCAATTGCAAGCAAATCTTCCACCGCGATATGATCTAAAAGCCGTAACCTGTCGGCGCCTGCGACTGCCAGTCCTTTGTCTTTCAGTGTTCGGGTCAACGCAGTGATGAAGCGGTCGCGTTTGCGCACCAGAATGAGTATGTCGCCAAATTTCAGCGGTTCACCTGTTCCAGGCAGGGGTTTCCCAACCCACTCACTTATCGTATTTGCGATACGCTCTGCCAACAGAACTGCCGGGTCGCCTTCCCCCTCACGGTCAACAGGGGCAAGCCAACTATCGTGCTTTTTAGTCGTCTCTTTTGCAAAGATCGGCCAGACTTGAACCTCGCCAGGATCATTGGCTCGCACAGCGTCGTGCACTGGCCTCTCTCCGGTTTGGGTCAGGCCTTTGGCATTGGCTTCGTTTTCAAAAACCAGATCGACCGCATGCAGAACATCTTTCGTTGATCGAAAGGAGAGGTCAAGGCGAGCTTTCTTTAGCTTTTTGCCAATCGCACTGACGTGTTTGTCTAACGATCGCTTTTGTTGGTCGAATTCTTTAGGGTCTGCGCCTTGGAAGGAATAGATCGACTGCTTTTCATCCCCCACAACAAAGACAGTTCGTTCTTTCCTGCTTGATCCTTCGCCTGCATAGAAATCTTCCGTGACCGCGTTGATGATTTCCCACTGGGCGGGGCTTGTGTCTTGTGCTTCGTCTACCAACACATGATCAATTCCTTGATCCAATCGATATCGGATCCAGTCTCTAATATCAGGACGTTTTAGAAGATTTACGGTTTTCCAAATCTGGTCGTCATAGTCGATTTGCCCGCGCGCGCGTTTCATTCGCTCGTAGCGCTCAAGCACCGCATAGGCGATCTTGAAAATGTTTCTGGTCTTAGCAATCGTTTCAATGGCAATGATCTTGTCCATTGCAACATTGAATATTTCGCCAATCTCGAAAATCCGCTCAACCAGCTCGGGAAAGGCCTTTTTGATATCGGCAGTCGCAATGCTACCTTCTTTCCTTGGCTCTCCTTTTTGTGTGAAACAGATATCGCGCCAGATTTCGAAACGAGCCTGTGGCTCTGTGTTGTTCAGGGCTATTCCCAGCCGTTCCGTTAGGTCTTTATCCGTTTTCTTGTCGCTGGTTGCGACTAAACCCAGAACAGATTGGAAGAACGCAGTGTGCGGCCAGATTTTCTGAAGAAAATCCAATTGGATACTTTCATTCGTCTCCTCTGGTGAAATACCGAGGCTGGGATAAAGCGTGTCTACCGCAAGATCGACACCCCCGGTATTGTCTTTGTTCAATACCCATTCCTGAAAGGCATGGCGTTTTGAAATGATTTCAGAGATGGCCGTTTCGATGGTGCTATCATTTGCAATCGGAACCAGTGCTGCGAAAGCTTGTTTCACGTCAGAATTTTGCGGATTGCTCAGCACGTAAGATTTTGCTTCGGCAAGCATGGCGGCTTGAGCGGTTTCCTGAATAACGTCAAAATGTCCCGAGACGTTTGCCTCCAAAGGAAACTGATGGAGCAGGGATTCGCAGAATGCGTGTATCGTCTGTATTTTAAGGCCGCCCGGCGTATCCAGTGCTTCGGCAAATAATTGCCGTGCCCGTCGCAGCGTCTTTGCGGCGGGGGTATTTCCAGTCGATTGTGAAATTTCTGCGCGAAGGTCGGCATCTTCCATCATGGTCCAGTTGGCCAGTGTGTTGAAGACGCGATTTTTCATGTTTGCAGCTGCGGCCTTGGTGAAGGTTAGGCACAGAATTTTATCCGGCGCATTGCCATCGAGCATCAATCGAATAACGCGTTGTGTGAGAACGTGTGTTTTTCCGGAACCTGCATTGGCGGAAACCCACGCAAAGCGTTTTGGGTCGGATGCATCAAACTGTTCATCAAGCGTTGATTGAGGAATTTGGAGTTTCTTACTCATCTCCGTCCTCCTCACCAAAGGACCACTCGCGAACCCGTGCCAGATGGTCATAATCGCCATTCATTTCGCTATCCTTGAACGGTGCGAAACGGGATAAATAACCTTGGTCTTCGTGGGAGTAAGCTGCGACCAATTCTTCGAGATTATCATCGGCGCGGGCAATAATCTCATCGAGCGGATTTTTCGCGTCGGCAATTTTCTCCGCGCCAATGGTTTCGCCCGTTCGAAGGCGCAAATATTTCATGTCAGCAATCACAGATGCGCCTAGGGTTTTAAAGCCACCGCGTTGTGCGATCAAAGCTTCAAGCGCCAGTTGAGGGGAAAGTGTTCGCGCCTGATCTTTGCTTGGACTACCACCCGTCTTGTAATCGAACAGGTTGATCTCTCCGTTTCCCATCACATCAATCCGGTCTGCCCGTGCGCTGAGTTTGAAGCTGTTTTCTCCAACAGGAATTTCGCCATCGATCTCGGTAAGAATTTTTGAGATATCTGTTGCCTCTTGATAGCTCGCCTCCCAGTCGAGATAGGCTTTTGCGATGTCCTCAAAGCGCAGCTTCCAGATGATCTCGATGTCTGGTGCAAGGTTTTCTTGTTCAATCTTTTGTGCAGCGATCATCATCAAATGTTCGTGCCGCTGGTTTAGTGGCTTTTCGGGTCCGCCCGTCTCTACATAGGCTTCCAGTATGGCGTGATAGAGAATGCCTTTGAGGAGCGCGTCTGGCTCGCGTTCCAGCGGATCAAGGGGCTTGAGTTTTAGAATGCGTTTTGCGTATAGGGCATACGGATCGCGAATCCACGTTTCTATGTCTGTGACTGGTAGCCCTTTGGGTCTGACTGAAACCGGTGGTTTTTCATTGGGACGCTTTGCGCGTTCACCACGGATTTGCGGCGCATCCAATGCGTTTGCGTATTGGATATATCGATTGCCGCGTTCTTTGAGCTCGCTGGATAGATTTTTGCCTAGAAGAGCGTTCAGCCGCTGTAACCAGCGTGAGGCAACCGTTGGTGATTTATCCACACGCCCTGAGCGGGAAAAGATTACTTCGCGTGCGCCGGTTAGTTGCTGGAAGTCATGAGCTGCCAGACCTGTTCTGCGCTCAGGGGAAGGCATGTTGAGTTGTCTGCGCAGTGTGCGATTGAGGAATGCATCACTGCGGTTGTTCTGTGGCCAGGTATCCTCATTCAGGCCTGCAAGGATTACCCGATCATGTTTCAATAGGCGCACTTCCAACGGACCATAGATATGAAGTCTAGGGTGGGTATTTCCGCCGGTACGGCATACGCGTCCTGCGAGTAGGGCATCTAAAACATCGGGTATCTCGTCAGGCGCAACGGCATAATCTTCAGCACAGCTTGTAACAAGCTCTTGGATGAAGGCATCCAGTTCACTTGCGCCGCGCAGGGTTGAAAGCGTAACGGTACCTTCTTGGTTCTGAGAGAGACCAACCATTGCATTTCGTAAGCTTAGAAATACGCCGGACATGCTGATGTGTTCGACAGAGCTTTTTAACATCGCGACCGGTGTGATCGTTTGATCTATGTTTGTCAGCCAAGCTTCAAATGCGATCCAGAATTCTTCGCTTATGTTTTCGATGCGGTTTGCGGTTCTTGGGTTATCGAGCAGCGTCTGTTTTCGGATTTTGAGAAAGTCGCAATAGTTTCCGGCTGACGGAGTATGAATGCTGCCGCGCAGGCACAGGATTTCAAACATCTGCGCAAACGTCTCACTTTCATTCAATGAAAAACCGGCAAGACAAAGTGGATTTTTAAGGAATGCGGTAATTTCCGGATGCAACGGTTTTTTTTGTGTTACCTGCGTTAATCCGAGAAGGAAAACTCCAGCCTCCGTGACCGCAAGCGGCACACCGGCAGAGTCATCGACGTTTACGCCAAAACGCAGAAGCTCCATTGAAACACGCTGCGCCAGATTTCTATCTGGCGTAACCAGTGCAGCATTTGAGGTTTCATCCTCTAGCACTTCCCGTAATGCTGTTGCGATTGCGAGTGCTTCCTGACGTTCATTAACAGCTTCAATCAGTGCTACGTCTGCAAACGCGTTGGTTCTTGCCTCTTCAGTGCTTGTTTCAAGTTCCTCTAGCCAATCTGCACTCAGGTCTGAAAGCGATAGCGCCGTGCTGATTATGTTGGTGCGTAAATCGAGAGTAGGAGAAGCAGCACCAAGTTCCTGTACATTTGTGCGATCAACTTTCAGAAAACTCAGCGTCCGGGCCAATCCAAATTGTGGATGGGATTCGATCAGCGGATCGTCTGGTAATTGTGACGAGCGTAACCTGTTCCAGGCCGTATCGGTCATATCAAGATCAAGGCCCGGTAAGACGATGGCTCCATTGGGTAAGCTCGCAACAGCTTGCAACAGGCGTTGGGTTGAGGGAACAGAACCTGTTGTCCCGGCAACGATCACAGGGCCCACAGGCGGATTGGTTTTGTATTTTTCTGCACGCGCCCTCAAGAGCTTTAAGGCGCGATCTGCCGGATCGGTTAGATTGTTTTCTTTTAAGTACTCCGGCCAGTATTGCATGATGATTTTCAAAAACTCAGATGTTAACCGCCACCAGTCCGCATGGTCTTCCGGAACAAGCTCACTGACTTTTTCCCAGTTAGTTTCTTCTTGAGTGATCTGGGTTAGGAGGTTTGCAAGATCATCTGCGAGACGAATGGAATCTGCGGTGCTGGTCGGAATGGCAATGGTCTCATCGCCAAAGAGTTCTTGGATATCGAAGGCAAGTCGGTCTTTCCAGCTTTGAACCAGCATTGCCAGTTGAAGGGTTCTATCCATAGAACCAATCGCATTTGGCAGGTTTGTAATCTCTGTGCCGTCCGGATTGATGCCAAACTCATCTTCGTCTGTGTCCCCCAGAGTACGAATTTTGGGAAGAAGTGTTGCACTACCTTCAAAGCGGGCAAGAAACGCACTGGATAAAGCGCGCGCAGCCCGCCGGTTTGGAACGTAAATTGTGGCATCTGGCAACAAAAGCGGATTATGCGCCGAATGGAAATTGTCAATCAGGGTTCCGTCCAGAAACGCATCTACGAGCGTGTGGAGAAAATCGCTGCCGGGCGCGATGGTGAACACATTCCGCAAATGGTGATTGGTTTTAGAAACCTCTGCCTGATCGTTTGAACGGATCGTTCACGCTCCCTGTTGCGCGCAAACCCGTTCACTTTTCCTGTGTCAGGCGGCGCTTTTTGCTATTGCTGCTTCTGCTTCGTGGATTGCCTCGGGCGTTCCCACATGAAGCCAAAGCCCTTCTAGGCGTAACCCAAACAGGCGTTGCTTTTCAAGCGCTTCGTCAAATTGCCTGTTGAGGCTGAACGGGCCAGCTGGTGCATCGTTAAAGATTGATGGATCCAGGATTGCAGCTCCCGCATAGGCAAACGGTGCCACATTGTTTTCTGTTCGACGCTCCAATCGGCCATCAGCGTCCATGGTAAAGTCACCTAGCGAACCAAATCCAACGGCGGTTGCCATGCTGGACAGCAATAGCAAGATATCCATCTCGTCTTTGTCCCAAAGCTCAGCCATGCGAAGGAGATTTGGCTTACATCCTTCAACCCAGAACGAATCGGCATTTAAGAGGTAGAAGGGATCATCTCCCAGAATTGGCAATGCTTTTGCGATACCGCCGCCCGAATCCAGCAATTGATCGCGTTCATCGGAAATCTCGATTTTCATGTCTGTTCGCGCACGAATATGATCCTCAATTTGATCTGCCAAATAATGGACATTCAACACAACCTCTTCAACGCCAGAGCGTTTTAGTGAATCCAGCGCATGATCCAGCATGGATTTGCCGTGAACTTTTATCAATGGTTTGGGGGTCGTGTCGGTAATTGGACGCATTCGCGTTCCAAGACCTGCTGCAAGGATCATTGCCTTTTTTGGAGCGCGTTCCCATATGTCTTTATCAATGGCTGATTGTTCAGTCATTCAATCTCCAGTCCGGGCACTACCTCTCGCCCGTATCTCGTTCTTACTTTTTTCCTACACATCTTTTGCATAGGGATTGTTACAATTTCATGACGCTCTCAAGCCAGTTTTTATAGTCTGCCAGAACCGGATGATTGAGGCTGCGTTTCAAATACTCACGCATCCGTGGGAGATGAGCGCGATAGTGAGGTTTGCCGTCGCGCACGTCTAGCCGAATGAAGATGCCAAGAATTTTGGTAACCCTAAGCGCTGACATGATGGCGTAGCTTTCGCGGAATATGTCTTCATCGAAAGGTGCCGAAGCCTGCGTTCTGAGGGTTATATAATGTGTAACCAACTCAGCTTCCAGGTCGGCACTTACATCTACCCGTGCATCTTGAGCAAGTGAGGCAACATCATAAGCTTCTGGGCCAATCATCGCATCCTGAAAGTCAATCAAACCGACTTGTTCAACCGGTGTACTACCATCAAGCCAGATGATGTTTGGGGAATGGTAATCGCGTAAAACCAATGAGGCGGGATGGTTCTGAGCTTTGCCAATAAGCTCTTGCCAAATTTGAGTGAACTCACGCGTGTCGATGTCAGTTTTGGCTTCGTGGGGGATATACCAATCCTTCAGAAGTTCGACTTCGATCATCATTGCATCAGGGTCATATTGAGGGATGTGATGGATCTGATTGTTGCCAAAACCCGTTTCGCTTGGAAAAGTCTTCTGATGCATTTCCGCGAGCAGCGCGATGGATGCTTTGTAACGTTCAGGGATGGGTGCGCGGTTGTGATCAATAATCGTTGCTGACCCAAGATTTTCGGTGAGCAATAGGCCTGCATCGAGATCTTGGCAGAAAATTTCAGGAGCTCGAAATCCGTTTTCTCTTAAAAGATCTGCAACTGCCACGAAAGCTGTAACATCTTCTGCCAAATGAGCGATCTGGCTATATGGTTTTCCATCCTTGATGATTGGACCATCCGGCATTGCGGGTGAGTTCATCAGAATGAGGTTTTCGTCGCCAATGGTTTCGTAAGCTCTGGCGGATGCGTCTCCTGTCAGAAACTTTCGCGATGAATGCTCATGTCCATGCAACGTGAGGAACTCTCGTATATCGAGACTGCGCTTCAAACGCTCCAATGTTTTGGGTGGGGCTGATATCTCAATCGTGCGGGTATTTTCGTCTTCTTCTTTTAGGCTGATCAAAATGGCGTCTGGTGGCATTGCATCAAACACATTTTGCGGCCATTCCATTAGAGCACAACCACTTTCCAACTGCTCTTGCCAGCCGAGTTCGTCCAGTTCTTCAAGGTTGGAAAGTCTATAAAGGTCGTAGTGATGAAGCGGTATGCGAGCATCATAACTCTGGCAAATTGTATAGGTCGGGCTGGGGACCTCAAGTTCCATATCCTCAGCCATTTGTCTGATCATCGCGCGCGAGAAGGTTGTCTTTCCTGCCCCTAATTCTCCCGATAGCAAAATTAGGTCGCCCGGTTTTAATCCGCACGCGATATCCGCGCCCAGGCGCTCTGTCGCTTCAGTATTTGGGGTGGTTAATGTAAATCCCATGCATCATGCTGCCGCTGAAGTAGACGTTGTGTTGTCTTCAATTTCCAAGGGTCCAACAGTTTCACCTTGCAACGGGAAGCGGCATAAGAACGAAGCGCCGTGATTTTGCGTGTCTTCCAACTCGACTGATCCGCCATGCAATTCGACAAAGCCTTTCACAATTGAAAGGCCCAGACCTGTTCCTGTGCGTTTTCCAATTGCAGGCTGTGATTCAAAGCGATCAAAAATGTGCTCGCGATTTACTGGGTCAACACCAGGTCCCTCGTCAATAACACGAAGTTCGTAGTGATTGGCCAAAACCGCTCCGGATATTTTTATGGTGCCGTTGTCTGGAGAGAAGTTGATTGCATTCGACACAAGATTTTTCAAAATCTGGCAGAAGCGATCACGATCTGCAAACAACATGTCTGCAGTCTTTGCAACATGCACATCGATGTGCAGGCCCTTTTCTTTGATTGGCTCGATGACAGAATACAGAACATGATCGACCGCCGACTGGAACTGGATAGCTTCTTGATTGAGTTCAATAGCTTCAGCATCGATGGAGGCAAGATCGAGAATGTCATCAACCAGGTTTCGCAGAACATCTACAGATGAGTGAATATGACCGAGATACTCGCTCTGTTTGTCATTCAATTCGCCAAGAGCAGGGGTTCCCAACAGTTCACCAAATCCGGAAATGCTGGTCAGCGGTGCGCGTAATTCGTAGGATACATGTTGAATGAATTTGCTTTTCAGATGGTCAGAAGCTTCCAGCGCTTCTGCCCGCTCGTTCAAGGCTCTCTCAAAATTCACATTTGCAGAAATGTCGACCAGCGTAAGCATGGACTGACCTTCTGGGAGCGGCACAACAGAATATTCAAGCGTCTTATCGCTTCTCAAGTGCATTCTTCCATTCAAGCCATCGCGTTGATCATCAAATCCGGTGATTTTTCCCAGAATGACGTGAAGAGCCTGCTCATTGGAGATGCTGTCGTTCCAGTCTCTAATGATGCTCGAAATGTGTAGGCCTTCCTCAACATTGATGCCGGCGTTTGTCCAAAGTTCTTCAAGGGCTGGATTGAAGAGTTTGAGTTTTCCGTCTGAAGCGAACACAGCCACAGCTTCAGTAAGGTGATCTAAGGTCTCGCCTTGAATCCTGATTAGAGAGTTGTAATTGCTTTCCAGTGCAAGACGCTCGGTTACATTTTCGAAGACCCAAGCAGCGCCGCCGGTATTTTGCGGGCTAACAACAACGCGAACGGTTTGCCCATCGAGGAGATGCCACCATTCTTCAGCAGTCTCTAACGCCTGATAGACTTCCAGTTGTCCTTCACGCCATTTTCTCCAATCAGGGTGGTCTGGAAGCAGTTTCACATCCCGCATGGCATCAAGGACTTCAGCGTTTGATGGCGCTGATTCCAGAAATGCCGGATCGAGTTTCCATAGATGTTGGAACCCGCTGTTGAAGAAGACCAGTTTCTTTGATTTGTCGAAGATGGCTACAGCAGTAGCGAGTTGATCTAACATCCGTGCATGACCATCATTGGTTTCTTCCAATGTACGTCGCGCTTGTTCAAGATCACTTTTATCAATTGCTATGCCAGCGATGCCTGCCTCTGACCGCATCCCGAAGACTTCGAGCCGTTTTCTGTCACCTGCCACCGTGGCGGGAACCTCCTCATGAAACAGTTTGCCATCTGCATCTGCCTCGCGGATGCGGTCTCTAAGTCCCGGATCGAACAAATCCACATTCTGTTGAACAACTTCTTTGGGCGTTTCCCCCTCAACTGCATCGGTATAGGCGCGGTTTACCCAAGACAGTTTGCCGTCTTCAGAGCGAATCCAGAAAGGCATTGGAAGTTTGCGAAGCAAGTTTTCCAGCGTAGAGAAGGTCGTCTCCAGTCTCTCATGTTTTGACTTTAGCTTTGCATGTTCTTCACGCTCTTTTTCCAAATTCGAGAAACGGGCGTAAGCGAAGCTGCCGGAAGTGTTGCCCGTAACATTGAGCATAATGCCGGTCTTTGTTCGCAAAACTACGTCAAATGTCCGCCCATGTTCCCGTAGTTCATTGATCATCTCAGTCAGAGTTTCAGCAGAAGCCGGCTCCGCCCAAATGCCAAAGCTCAGGAAACTTTCGATTGAATTGGGAACGCCAGTCGCTTCACTTAGTTCACCATACCCAACCGGACTGTCGTCCTGATTGTTCCAAACAATCGTGATCTGGCCCGGGTTGGTTAAAAGGGCTTCGTTTCTATCGTTGGCGGCTTTGAGTTCTGTTATTCCAACCTTCAGGGCCCTGTTTTCTTCGACGACACGGGTTCTTTCTCGTATCATCCAAAATGCAGATAAAAGCGCAAAACTCATTGCGCCGCCAAAAACAGCCAACATTAAAATTGAAGTGCCATTTAATGGCACTGGAAGATCAGATACATTGACCGGTATGAGGTGTTCTTGGGAAAATGCCGGCTGAAGAGCTAGGTTCGAACCTAATATGCTGCTTGCAAGCAGGATTGTGTTCATTCGTTTTTTAAGACGTGGAAAAGCTCGCCCCGCACTGCCGAAGGGCTGTGTCGAAACTGAATTGCACATGGCTGGGCCAACGACTGTTTTGCAACAATCGATGGCCTTACGCATCGTACACTTTAGAAAACCTGTTCTAATGACAGGTTTTAACCCTGGCATGCCCATGGTCCTCTCGCCGAACGAATCCCAAGCCTGCCCTGCCCTTATATTCCTTCAGCTCTTTGGCTGATTCGCGGAATTATTTGATTCTCGACAGACTATACAATTCGCGAATCGGCATAAAGCCTGAAGCGCAAAAAAATATCCGCTAACTTTGTCAAGCCAGCGGATACTATATGTTGTGGGTATTCTCTTATTAATCAGTAGCGGTAGTGTTCCGGCTTGAACGGACCTTCTTGTGTCACGCCGATATATTCTGCCTGATCCTGAGAAAGTTCGGTCAATTTCACGCCGATTTTCTCCAAATGGAGGCGGGCTACCTTCTCATCCAGATGTTTTGGAAGGATGTAGACTTCGTTTTGATACTCATCGCCTTTAGTCCACAGTTCGATTTGTGCCAGAACCTGGTTCGTGAATGAGGCTGACATCACGAAGGACGGATGACCTGTTGCATTGCCAAGGTTTAGCAAACGCCCTTGTGACAACAAGATCATGCGATTGCCGCTTGGCATCTCATACATGTCCACTTGGTCTTTGATGTTTGTCATTTTCAGGTTCGAAAGATTTGCGACCTGAATTTCGTTGTCAAAGTGTCCAATGTTGCCAACAATCGCCATATCTTTCATTTCGCGCATATGCTCGATGCGAATGATGTCTTTGTTGCCGGTTGTTGTGATGAAGATGTCTGCATCTGAAACGGTGTCTTCGAGCGTGGTAACTTCAAATCCGTCCATGGCTGCCTGCAATGCACAGATCGGATCGATTTCTGTCACCTTAACACGTGCGCCTGCACCACGAAGGGAGGCTGCTGAACCTTTGCCCACATCGCCGTATCCACACACAACAGCAGTTTTACCGGCCATCATCGTATCGGTAGCGCGGCGAATGCCATCCACGAGCGATTCTTTACAGCCGTATTTGTTATCGAATTTTGACTTGGTAACCGAGTCGTTCACATTAATTGCCGGGAATGGAAGCTGTCCATTCTTGTGCAATTCATAAAGACGGTGAACGCCTGTTGTTGTTTCTTCAGAAACGCCTTTGATCGCATCGCGTGTTTTTGTGAACCAGCCTGGGCTTGCTTCCATACGCTTCTTGATCTGAGCCTTGATAACTTTTTCTTCTTCAGATGTTGGTGTCGGGATGATGTCCTCACCCGCTTCAGCACGTGCGCCGAGCAATACGTAAAGTGTTGCGTCGCCACCGTCATCTAGAATGAGGTTAGCACCCTCTTCAAACATGAATGACTTGTCGAGATAATCCCAATGCTCTTCAAGGCTTTGTCCCTTGATTGCAAAAACCGGAATGTTTGCAGCAGCGATAGCCGCGGCAGCGTGATCTTGTGTTGAGAAGATGTTGCAAGAAGCCCATCGCACATCAGCGCCTAGTTCAACCAGTGTTTCAATCAAAACCGCTGTTTGAATGGTCATGTGGAGTGAACCCACAATGCGTGCGCCTTTCAGGGGCTTGGATGCGCCAAACTCTTCGCGGAGAGCCATCAAGCCCGGCATTTCAGTTTCAGCGATGTCCAGTTCCTTGCGACCAAAATCTGCTAGGCTGATATCCTTGACTATGTAGTCGGTAAAGTCTGACATTGGATTTCCTTTTGAGGTGTAAGAGCACCATATGTGCTGTTTTGCGGTGTCCATATCAGGAACGCAAGCAGACTTCAATAGGATATAAAGAATTCTTTATATGTAATTTTGAAGTCTATTGTTCTTCACCAAACCGTTCGTCAACGAGTGACTTAATGGCCGCCAAGGCTTCATCTGCTTCGGGCCCGCTGGCGGATACATGGATTTCGGTTCCTTTGCTTGCTGCGAGCATCATCAGACCCATAATGGAATCGCCACCGACCACGTGTCCGTCTTTGCTGACGCGGATGATTGCGTCAAATTTTCCTGCAATCTCAACAAATCTAGCCGATGCGCGGGCGTGCAATCCCCGTTGATTGGTGATCTTGAGTATTTGAACTGTTTCTGCGGACAAGGTCAGTTTGTTCCCTCAAGCAGGGCGCTTGCAATTTGAATATATTTGCGACCGGCTTCCTGCGCGATTTGGACCGCTTCATCGATTTTGTGTGATTTACGTGTGCTTGCAAGCTTCACGAGCATGGGCAGGTTAATTCCTGCGATTACCTCGACATTTCCGTTTTGCATCAAAGAGATTGCCATATTGCTGGGAGTGCCGCCAAACAGATCTGTCAGTAGAATTACACCGTCGCCTTGGTCGACTTGTTTAAGGGCCGCCTCAATATCATTGCGGCGGACTTCCATATCGTCGTCTGCTGCAATGCAAATCGTTTCAAACGCGGTTTGCGGTCCAACGACATGCTCAAGTGCCTTACGGAACTCAATTGCCAGATTGCCATGCGTTACAATTACAAGTCCGATCATTGTCCTTACCCAATGCGTGCCTTTTCGATACCATGCGTGTGTTCGCACTTCCTTGCAAGCCCTCAGGAGGATTGCGCAAGCCAAGCAAAGATAATCCGCACAGACTGCTGCTCATGCATTATGGGAACATCAAGCGATGGTATTTCCATGTCGCACAAAGAGGTTGTTTTGCGATCTGGCATCCGCTTAATCGTGTCATCAGGAACAAGCTTTACAACCAGATGTATCGGGGCCTCGTCTGAATGTGGCATGTTGAGGATACCAAAGCCGCGGATTTCCACTTTACCGGCAATTTCATCCGGAGCTTTGGCAATGAGCTTGCCCGACCGGCTCTCAAGGAAAGCCTGATCATCGGTTACGAACGTTGCGGGCAACGACCTTGCTTCTGCGCGTTCGAGAAGACCTAATGCCAAAGATGTTTTTCCAGATCCACTTTGACCCTCAATCAAAATGCCGAAGCCATTGATGCTAACGACGGTACAATGGCGATTCTGCATCTCTATTTCTTGGAAGTATCTAGCGGCAGCGCAACGACAAATCGCGCACCGGTTTCTGCGCCAGTTCGATTTTCTGCGCGAATTGAACCGCCGTGGGCCTCTATAATCTGTCTGCTAATCGAAAGCCCAAGACCGGAATTTTGTCCGAACCCATCGGTGTCGGCGCGATCCGTGTAAAAGCGTTCAAAGATTCTATTTGTGTCTTCTGCTTGGATCCCCGGGCCATTGTCTTCAATCATCATCACCAGTGTTGTGGCGTTTCGTGCAAGCCGGATACTGATCTTACCACCTTCAGTTGGCACGAATGAAACGGCATTATCCAGCAGATTGTTGATGACTTGTCCCAGACGCGTGTCATGACCCAAGACAAAGAAACCGTGACGGCCAAGACGTGACGTGTCGACATTGAAATCGATGGTGATGTTCTTGTTTCGATGGGTGACGTTTCGCGATGCGTCAACGATGTTCGATAGTAGTTCGGCAAAATCAATTCTGTAGGTTTTGTCTCTCACAAGATCTGCATCAAGGCGCGACGCATCAGAGATATCTGTGATCAATCGGTCAAGACGTTTAACGTCATGTTGTATAACTTCCATCAAACGTCTTTGAGAGTCTGGATTTTTGGCAAGTGGCATCGTTTCGACGGCACTTCGCAGTGAAGTTAGCGGGTTCTTCAGTTCGTGACTGACATCAGCGGCAAAGCGTTCGATGGCCTCAATCCGCGAGTAAAGCGCATTGGTCATGTCTGCAACAGAGCCTGATAGGTCTCCAATCTCATCGTTCCGGTGAGACATATCCGGAATGCTAACCCGTGATTTCACACCGCGTTTTACTTTGACAGCAGCCTCAGAAAGCTTGCGAAGCGGGTTTGCGATTGTGCTTGCGAGGATAGCGGACAACACGAACATCGTTATAAACGCAACGAGAAAGACCCGAAGAATATCCAGTCTTTCTTCTCTTACAATACGATCAATGTCGTCACCTTCAGTCGATAGAAGCAGAACGCCTAACACGGCTCGGAAGCGTTGGATGGGAACTGCAACAGAAACGGTCAGCTTTCCCTGTCTGGTTTGGCGTACAATCGGCCGCGGCGCACCGACTAAAGCAGATTGAACTTCCGGGTATAGCGTGCCTGGCCCTTCCAATTCTTCATAAATCGGCAGGCTCGAATCCCTAAGCGCTCGGCTTAATAAATTGCCAATCCAAACGCTCCATCCAACACGTTTCTTATCACTCTCGCCTGACAACCTGGGTAAATCGAATTGCTGAACTTGGTCTGCTTCATACAGGAAACGCGAATCCAATAGCATAATGCCGTCCGGGTCGAAAATGCGCGCTCTGGTCTGTGTCGGTTTGATTAGGGTTCGAAAGATTGGTGCAACCTGCTCGGGGCTTATCGGATATTGCAGATTATCCGTCTGGTCGAGCCGAGGCAGAACACTTTCGCCAGTTTGGAGTTGGATCAGCTTTTCCGGATCGATGGTAAAGGCATCAGGTGTTGCAGTGACTGATCCTGCAACGGCAGCAGCAATAATGCGGCCCTGTGTCAGAAGGCTTTCAATTTTTGAATCAATAAGTCCTGCTCTAAACTGGTTCATATAGAGTATACTCGCCAGTAGAGCAGTCAGCGCTACCATGTTCAGGATAACGATACGGCGGGTCAGAGAAGAAAAGAGTACGCGCCTTACAGATTTAAATGTTCTGGACAGAAGTCCCTTCTTCTTTTTGGCGGGTCCTTGATTGTCGGTTTGTAATGCGGCGTCTGTATCCGACGGTAAACTCTGGTTGCCGTCATTCACGCTATTACCGCGCTTGCGAAACAGTGCAAACAGGCCAGCTTTCTTGGTCGAAACCTGATTGTCGGCTTCGCCTTCAAGTTGCACTTCTGCGTTGACTGTTTCCAGCGTCATTCAATCCCTTTAATCCAGACTGCGGCCTAGTTTTCCTTAAAGCGATATCCCACCCCGTAAAGGGTTTC
>CALLHT010000288.1 GCA_938009335.1 uncultured Rhizobiaceae group bacterium | reverse complement strand
GCGCGTAAAGTCCTAAAGCCTTTCCGAACAACGCTGATCTGGCTGTATCCGTTATTCACCATCGCACGCACGGCTTTGTCGCGGGATATGCCAATTTCGAGTGTGAATTGTGCGCTGGCAGGAGAGGCATGAATTAGAAACGCAAAAAGCAGGAAACTTGAAATCAAGGCAGCAAATATTCTGCCTCTGCAATTTGTTCTGTCATCCATGATCTTCGCCCTCCAAATTTACATTACGTAAAGTTAGATTTATCAAAGGCCGAGGTAAAGCGGATTTTTTAGCTGTCCTGCAAAACTTTTTGGATTTGCAGCAGATCGTGCCATGCAAGACGTTTTTGTGCTGGTTGTCGAAGCAGGTACGCGGGATGAAGCGTAGGCATGGCTTTTACGCTAACCCCGTTGACGCTTACTTCTTTCCAGTTTCCGCGCAGCCGCATAATCCCATCCGAAGTTTTCAGCAGGGTCTTGGCTGAAGAACCTCCCAACATGACGATAAGCTTCGGCGAGGTAAGTTCAATATGCCGTTCGATAAACGGACGACAAATTTCTGTCTCTTGAGGTGTCGGTGTGCGGTTGCCGGGTGGGCGCCAAGGAATGACATTGGAAATGTAAGCTGAATTACGATCTAAACCAATTGCGGCCAGCATCTTGTCCAAGAGCTGCCCCGCACGTCCCACAAACGGAAGGCCTTGAATATCTTCATCTCTGCCGGGCGCTTCGCCGATGAACATAATGTCAGCTTCCGGATTGCCATCCGCAAAAACCAGATTTTTTGCCGTGCGCTTTAAGTTGCATCCGTCGAAAGCCATCATGGCGGCTTTCAGGTCTTCAAGAGAATTGGCGGCACCTGCTGCCTCTTTTGCACTTTCGATAGCGTTTGCATCAGGAATTGCCGCTTCTTGTTGAATTTGTTTTGGCGGAGCAGCCGGGGCGCGATCATTCAAGCGCTTTGCGGCAAGGGATTCACTTACGGGCTTTTGCTTTGGAGGTGGAGGAACTTCATCAAACCGATTGATAGGGGCGTCTTCCAGAAGTACGTCTACTCCTGCTTCCGCATACCATTCGAGAATTTCCTGCACGTTTTCCATAAAGCTATCATATCGTAGTAATCGAGGCATGCATGAAAAAGTGTCGTGGATTCACAATGAATCTGCGTCAAATTTGACGTGGCGGTTGAGAATAGTCGTGCTAAAAGAGCGCCAACCTAAGGCGCAAGGCAAGCGCGGATTAACCTTTATTGGAGGGCAGAATGGCTGAAGAGATGCCAGAACGCGAAAGCATGGAATTTGATGTGGTGATTGTTGGTGCGGGACCGGCGGGTCTTTCTGCTGCGATCAAGCTAAAACAGTTGAATGCAGACCTTGAAGTGGTTGTTCTTGAAAAAGGACCGGAAGTCGGCGCGCATATTCTTTCTGGTGCTGTGGTTGATCCAATCGCGGTTGATCGTCTTTTCCCGGATTGGCGCGAAGAAGAAGACCATCCGTTCCAGGTTCCGGTGAAAAAGGATATTTTCTGGTTCCTGACAAAGTCTGGCAAGTTTACCCTGCCTAACTTTGGCATGCCCCCACTGATGAACAATCATGGCAATTACATCGTATCACTTGGCAATGTATGTCGCTGGTTGGGCGAAAAAGCCGAAGCACTTGGTGTTGAAGTTTATCCGGGCTTTGCCGCAGCTGAACTGATCTACGATGAGAACGGCGCGGTCAAAGGCGTTGCAACGGGTGACATGGGTCTCCAGAAAGACGGAACCCCGGGCCCAATGCATGAACGCGGAATGGAGCTTCACGGTAAGTATGTCTTGTTTGGTGAGGGCGCTCGCGGGTCTCTTTCAAAAGAACTCATCGCGAAATATGACCTTGCAAAAGACAGCGAGCCTGCAAAATTTGGAATAGGCCTTAAAGAACTTTGGGAAGTAGACCCTTCCAAACATCAGGAAGGCACAGTCCAACACTCATTTGGCTGGCCTCTGGATAAGTCTACCGGTGGTGGATCATTCTTGTACCATCTCGACAACAATCAGGTTGTCGTCGGTTTTGTGATGCACTTGAACTACAAGAACCCGTATCTCTCGCCATTCCAGGAATTCCAGCGTTTCAAAACGCATCCTGCCATCAAAGATACTTTTGAAGGGGCTACTCGTATTTCCTATGGTTCTCGGGCGATCACTGAAGGCGGCTACCAGTCTGTACCAAAACTTTCGTTCCCGGGCGGCGCTTTGATGGGATGTGCAGCTGGCTTTGTGAATGTGCCGCGTATTAAAGGCTCTCACAATGCGATGCTCTCTGGCATTCTGGCTGCAGAACACGTGGTAGAAGCGCTCGGCGCAGATCGTGCAAATGACGAACTTGCTGCCTATGATGCAGCATGGCGCGACAGTGACATCGGCAAAGACCTTAAGAAAGTCCGCAACGCCAAGCCGCTTTGGTCCAAATTCGGCACGCCGTTTGGTATTGTTCTCGGCGGTATTGATATGTGGTTCAATACTCTGTTTGGCGGTTGGTCTCCGTTTGGCACCATGAGCCACGGTAAGGCGGATCATGAAGCGCTTGAGCCTGCTTCAATGCACGAGCCGATTGAATATCCGAAACCAGATGGCAAACTGACCTTTGACCGCTTGTCGTCCGTCTTCCTTTCAAACACAAACCATGCTGAAGAGCAGCCGGTCCACTTGAAGGTTGCTGACCTCGATAAGCAAAAAGCATCAGAATTGATGGAATTTGCCGGTCCGTCACAGCGCTATTGCCCGGCTGGGGTTTACGAATGGGTAGACGGAAACGGTGATGCTGTTCCGCTGGGCAAAGAGGCAGACGCAAAAGACGCAACGTTTGTGATCAACAATCAGAACTGTGTCCATTGTAAAACGTGCGATATCAAGGACCCGAACCAGAACATCAACTGGACTGTGCCACAAGGCGGCGAGGGACCTGTTTACCCGAACATGTAAGTTCGGGACCGTTATCTGAAAAGTTTAGGAAGGCCGGAGTTCATCCGGCCTTTTTCATTTGGGTGAACTACCCCGCGATGTAGCGCTTCATCTCTTCTGCATCACGCTCGGCTTGCTTGATCTTGCGCTTCACCACATCGCCGATAGAGACAA
>CALLHT010000287.1 GCA_938009335.1 uncultured Rhizobiaceae group bacterium | reverse complement strand
TGCTGCGGGCCCAGCCGTACAACCGCCGAATGTCGAGATATCGCGGAAGTAGCCCATGGTATCAGCCATTTCAGGCTGAAGCATTTCATAGACCTTCTCGGTAGTAACCGTGCATGAGATTGCCGCATAGCCGGATGCAACACCCTTAGCCATCGTCACCATGTCCGGCTCAATGCCGTAGTGCTGATACCCGAACCAAGTGCCCGTACGGCCCATGCCACACACCACTTCATCGATGTGAAGAAGCACATCATATTTTTTACAAATTTCCTGAACACGCTCCCAATACCCTTTCGGTGGAACGATCACGCCGCCACCTGCAGTGATTGGCTCAAGGCACAATGCACCAACAGTTTCAGGGCCTTCGCGAAGAATGACTTCTTCGATCGCGTTCGCAGCGCGGATGCCGTAATCTTCGACTTCGCCCCATTGGGAGCGATACTCAAGGCAATGCGGCACTTCGATGAAGCCAGGTGTGAAGGGGCCATACTGGCCTTTACGCTCGTCTTGTCCACCGGCAGAAAGCGTAGCGATTGTGGTGCCATGGTAATCACGCTGGCGATAGAGAATTTTGTACTTCTCGCCGCCATACATGTTCTGCGCGATTTGGCGGACCATTTTAAAGCATTTCTCATTCGCTTCAGAACCTGAGTTCGAGTAATACACGCGGCTCATGCCGGGCATTTTTTCGATCAGTCGCTCGGCAAACAATGCGCCCGGGATTGAGCCCATAGAGCCTGCAAAATAGTTCATTTTGACCAATTGATCGCGAACAGCGTCAGCGATTGATTCACGGCCATAACCCACGTTAACGGTCCAAACACCACCGGATACCGCATCAAGATGCTCGCGGCCTGCCTGGTTCCAGACACGCATGCCTTTACCCTCAACGATGATGAGCGGATCAACTTCATCGGTGAATTTTGAGTGGTTTGTCAGGTGATGCCAGACATGCTTTTTGTCTGCTTCAACAACGTGGCTGATATCATTAGGGTTGATCATTTTGTTCATGGCGATGCATCCTTCAAAAACAGTCGCAACAATGTGTTGAAGTTATTCCAACAGAAAATGAGAAGATTGCCTAGGGGGTGCAATGGCGCCAGAAGAGCATTTACGGGGATCCAGATTTCCCTAAACCCTAGGGAATGGAGCGCATGGCAGCGCGCAGCATCTTCCAATTGCGTTTGAACGGCCGGACCGAAATTGGGCGGGTGAACGACCATAAACGGTGCGCTGCAACTTCTTTCAGTACCGGTTCAACAAGCGCCAGCTCCAGAAAAGCGGCGCGGGTTTGCTTGGGAAGTTGTTCCAGCACTTTGCGAACAAACGTCAAATGGTATCGCGTGGTGCGGATCAACTCCTCAACAACGTCTAAATGCTCTTCAAATATCTCTTCAGCAAGCCAGGTCTCGCGACTGAGGCTATGTTTATCCAGAAGATCGAGCGGAAAATAGACCTGCCCGCGCGCGCGCAGCCTTGCATTGTTTGCCAACAAACGGGCAATGCCAATCGCCATCCCAGCGTGCCCACTTGCGTCTGCTAGGAGGGTTCGTTGATCCTCTCCCAGAATGGTTCCCGCGTGTTGGAAGAAGATTGAAATCGTTTCGCCGAGATATCCTTCGAAGCTTCCCGTGTCCGGCATTGCATCTTGATAAAGGTCAAAGATCCGCGCTTGCAGGTAATTATCAAAGGTTTCCCGTGGCAAATTGTGTGCTTCAATCACTTGCATCAGTCTGTTGGCAAGCGGTCCTGAGCCAACGTTGTCCCCAGATTTGATGAGATCGCGCCACCACTGAACTCTAATTTCGCCGGGCATCGGCTCTGACACAAGCGACGGGATTCGCGCGATCTCTGCATCAAAGGCCCAAAGGGTTGCGATGTCATCGCGTGCTGAAGCTGGAAGATATAGACAGGAAAGGTAGCGCGCGGGGTCAAGGTCTTTGAGCGTTTTCAGTGCTTCGGACACCGCTCTTATTCCACCGCAAGGAAAGCAGCGGCAACGGCCCTGCCCTCGGAAATCAAAACGTTATAGGTCCGAACCGCAGCGCCCGTTGCCATTGGGTCTGCTGAAATGTTTGCGTCCCTAAGCTTTGAGCGCAGATCGGGCTTGATGGGAACAAGGTCAGTGCCTGACCCTATGAGAAGGATTTCGATATCACCTGCCTCTGCTAAGAGCTTCTCGAAATTCTCGACCGTTAAATCATCCGGCGTTGCAACATCCCAAGCATAGATGCCCGACGGCACACATAAAAGGCTGCCGCGGTGAGACATTTCCGCAAAGCGGAATCCGCCATTGCCATAGGCATCAATGGGCGCACGTCCGGGGAAATGCGCCTCATGAATTTCTATGCCAGGTTGGGTTTCCGTATTCACGGGTTTGGTCCGACCTTAATCCATGAACTGAACAGGCATGGTGCCCTCAGTTGCTTTCTTCTCCGCATCGACTTCTTTTTCCTGCTTCACAACCGCACTCGGGCGCAAGTTGAAGAGAATAAGCAGCGGAGCGGCAACGAAGATCGATGAGTAAGTACCCACAAACACACCGAAGATCATTGCGAAGGTGAAGGACGCAAGCACTTCGCCACCCAGGAAGTAGAGCGAGAATAAGGCCAATAGGGTTGTCACAGAGGTCAGGATCGTACGAGAAAGCATCTGATTGATCGACATGTCGATCACGTCTGCCACTTTGCGCTTCTTGTATTTGCGCAAGTTTTCGCGAATCCGGTCATAGACCACCACGGTATCGTTGAGCGAGTAACCGACAATCGTCAGAAGTGCCGCAACCGTTGGTAGTGCAAACTCCAATTGAAGCATTGCAAAAATGCCAATGGTCAGCAACACGTCGTGAAGGGTTGCAATCACCGCACCCACCGCAAACTGCCACTCAAAGCGGATCCAGATATACCCCATGATCGCAAGCAGTGCCGCGATCACAGCAAGTGTACCAGCAATACGAAGTTCGTTCGAAACTGTTGGTCCAACCACTTCCACACGGCGGAAATCGTATGCATCTTCAAGAACCGTACGGGCAAGTGCCTCAGCACTTTGATCAGCGCCATCACCCTCACCCTGGCTTTCCACACGGATTAGGATGTCCTCAGAATTACCGAATTCCTGAACTTGAACTTCACCAAGGTTGAGTTCACCCATTTTGGTTCTGATGTCGGTGATCGGTTCCTCGATATTCGCGCCAGCTTTCTCGCGAACCTCAAAGAGTGTTCCGCCTTTGAAGTCGATGCCGAAATTCAAACTCAGCACAAAGAACATCACAATCGAAGCTAAGATAGCCGCTGAACTTGCAGGGAAGCTAAACTTCCGGAACTTCATGAAACCGAATTTTGTGTCTTCCGGAAGAAGACCAAAGAGGCGGCTTGGAAGTTCTTTCGGGCGCTTGTACTTGACCCAAAGTGACACCATCAAGCGTGTGAACGTATAGGCGGTGAAGACTGTGGTAATGATACCAATCGCAAGCGTGACCGCAAAGCCACGAACCGGGCCTGAACCGAGATAGAAGAGAATGATCGCGGCGATCAGTGTTGTGACGTTCGCATCCAAAATGGTCGTGAACGCGCTTCTGAAGCCAGCATCAAAGGACTGAATGATATTCCGCCCTGCTCTTCTTTCTTCCCGAATACGTTCGTAGATCAGAACGTTCGCATCCACCGCCATACCAATGGTCAGCACGATGCCTGCGATACCTGGCAAGGTGAGCGTAGCACCAAGCACAGATAGGATTGCAATCATCATCGAGATGTTGGCGATCAGCGCAAGGTTCGCGACCACACCCAAGAGGCCATAGGAAACGATCATAAAGATCAGAACCAATACCGCACCAACGATAGAAGCGTTGAGGCCGGAAGCAATCGAGTCTGCACCAAGGCCCGGACCAACCGTACGTTCTTCAACAAATTCGAAACTCGCAGGAAGCGCACCTGCGCTTAGAAGGACTGCGAGGTCATTGGCTGTTTGCGGTGTGAAATCACCTGAGATTTGACCAGAGCCACCAACAATAGGCTCATTAATTACAGGAGCAGAGAGTACCGTATCATCCAAGACGATTGCAAAAGGACGACCAACGTTTTCAGACGTCACACGACCAAACTTTTGAGAGCCTGTCGCATTGAAGCGGAAGAACACCATCGGCTCCCCGGACCGCTGGTCAAAGCCGGAGGATGCTTCTGTAAGCTCGTCACCATTTACGATTGCGCGGCTGCGCAGAAGGTATGGAATTGGAGGATCCGTGTCTTCAAACAGGATTTTGGTTCCGGGAGGCGGAGTTCTGCCCGCATTCATAATATCGTTTGGATCGCCTGCATCGCTCAACAGGTGGAAGCTCAACTTAGCTTCCGTGTCCAACAATCCTTTAAGGCGTGGGATTTCGTCTGCTTCGAGGCCCGGATATTGAACCAACACGCGGTTTGCGCCTTCA
>CALLHT010000286.1 GCA_938009335.1 uncultured Rhizobiaceae group bacterium | reverse complement strand
TTCTCCAAAAGGTGATAAATTTAGTCCAATTTACAAATTGCAGAAGCAGAGTCAATATAAACATGACTTTTTTTATCAAGATTAGAACCATTCTAAAACATAAGGTTTGACTCTTTGCTGCCCGGTTTTTAAGTCACACTGCAAAAAGGTAAAAGAATGACTGTTTGCAGCTGCAATATCATCATGGAACGGGAGATCAGATCAGTCATCACTGAACTGCTTGATCGCGACCCGTGGCAGCTTATTGTTCCGCTTCAGGTCTATAAGGAAATGGGCAAGCGCGGAAAGTGCTGTCAGTGTTTTCCGAAAGTCGTGGACATCATCATTGATACAACACAACAGTTTCATGAAGCGCGGGCGACTGACAGTCAGATGATTGTTCAATTTATCTCTGAATTGAAGGTAAAGCATGAGCAATGCGAAACAGCGCACATGTTGGCACGTCATCGCCTGGCGAAAATCAAGGTTGCTTAGCTCGCCGCAGCCTGTTTCAATTCATCAATGCCCAAAAGACGGTCGATGCCATGGCGGTTCACTGCCAAATCTTCAATCGTATATTTGTCGAGGACCGCAAAAAACGCACCAAGCGCTTCCCGCAAAGCCGAGTTTAACTCACATGCATCAACAAGCGGGCAATTTGCACCATCTTCGCTGAAACACTCAGCCATCTCAAAATTGTCTTCGGTCACACGCACAACTTCTGAAAGCCGAATTTGATCCGCGTCCCGCGCCAACCGAATGCCACCATTGCGACCCCGTACTGATTCAACCAAACCATTTTTGGTGAGGGGCTTCAAAATTTTGAAAAGAAACAGTTCTGATAATCCGTAGGCTCGCGCTATTTCAGGAATCTGGCTCAGACTTCCCTTATTGGCAGCACAATACATCATGATCCGAATGGCATAATTGGTTTGCTTTGTGAGGCGCATATCGGTCTCTTCTCTCTAAAGTTGACAAAAGCATACAGGATTTATGGGGTAAGAATCCATAGCGGATATACTCAACAGGTAAAAAATTGTGCGAAGATATTAGGCCACAGCGTCAGGAGTGATAGGATGTCAGTATGCCAACCAGCCTCACAGGTGCATGACATGGAAAAACTCTGGGAAGTTCACGCTCTCAAATATGCAGAACGCAATACACGAACCCGCGCGGACAGTTTCATCTTTGATGACGATCATTCAAGCCCGCATGACATGGATTATTTCATTTGGGTACTACGTTCAGGTGACGAAATTATTGTGGTCGATACTGGATATGACGAGGCTGAGGCAAAGCGAAGGGGCCGCCCAATATTACGCGATCCGGCTAATGCACTTGCCGCATTGAACATCCAACCTGAAGACGTTTCAACGGTTATAATAACACACCTTCACTATGATCATGCGGGTGGCCTCGACCATTACCCCAACGCCACCTTTCATCTGCAAGCAGCGGAAATGGCCTACGCCACAGGCCCATGCATGTGCCACGACGTGTTGCAGATGCCCTTCACCGCAGACCATGTCTGCGAGATGGTTCAGAAAGTCTATTCAGGTCGGGTGGTATTTCACGACGGTGATGGTGCGGTCGCAGACGGCGTATCGGTGCATTGTGTTGGCGGGCATTCGCGCGGCCTTCAAGCGGTGCGGGTAAAAACCAATGCGGGCTATCTCTGTCTCGCCTCAGATGCCTCTCATTACTACGAGAATTTCCTGCTCAAAAAGCCGTTTCCCATCGTAGTTGATCTGGAAAACATGCTGACCGGCTTTGAGACAATTCAAAGGCTTGCAACTACGAATTCACTGGTCATTCCGGGCCACGATCCGTTGGTCACACAGGCCTTTCCTCAAGAAGGGCAGTCAGGATTTGTATGGCGTCTCGACAATGGCCCCAATGGCACACTTCCAAACATAGATTGAAATTCAATCTAATCCGCTTGAGCGAAATGGCATGCGACGGTGTGGGTATCAGACATCGCGGTCAGTTCAGGTTCGCTTTTCTGACAGGATACATCCGCCAAAGGACAGCGGCTGGCAAACCGGCATCCCGGCGGCAGATCGACCGGATCCGGTGGATCGCCATCAATCGCAATGCGCTCGGTTGTCGGTGCCCCGCGCTTCTTTACAGATGGCACGGCAGATAAGAGCGCTTTCGTATAGGGATGTTTGGGCGAGTTAAACAGGCTCTTTCGATCCGCATATTCAACAATCCGCCCCATATACATGACCGCAACCGTATCGCACATATGCTGCACCACACCCAGATCGTGTGAGATGAAGAGAAAGGAAAGACCCCGCTCCTCTTGCAAACGCCGGAGCAAATTCAAGATTTGCGCCTGCACTGCCACATCCAGCGCAGAAACAGGCTCGTCACAGATTATAAGTTCGGGTTCTGTTGCGAGCGCCCTCGCAATTCCAATGCGTTGCCGTTGACCACCGGAAAACTGATGCGGGAAGAGTTCTTGTTGCTCTTTTCGCAAACCAACAGCTGCAAACAGTTGATCAATGATTTCCTGTTTTTCGTCTTCTGTTTTTTCAGTCAGACTATCAAGCGGTTCACGCACAACTGCCTTGGCGCGAAGCCTTGGATTAAGGCTTGAGTAGGGGTCTTGGAAAATGAATTGAACTTTGCCACGAGCGATCCGAAGATCTTCATCGGAAAGCGCCAGAAAATCTTTGCCATCCATTTGCACTTCGCCCTTGTGGGCTGCGACAAGCCGGCCAACAGCAAGCGCCGCTGTGGTTTTACCGGACCCACTTTCTCCCACGATGGCCAGCGTCTTTCCGCGGGCAAGGTCAAAAGAAATATCATCCACCGCATGAAGGAACGACTTCCCGCCAAAGAACCCGTTACGCTTTACAGCAAAGCGAACACCAAGATTTTTTACTTCGAGCAGCAAATCATCTTTTGAAGGAACCGTCATGATCTCCTCCCTGCATGCCAACAGGCTGTCTCATGGCCATTCTTTGCGACATCGTGTTGCGGGCGTTCAGAATTACACTTCGCATCCGCCCATTCGCATCTCGCTGCATAAAGACAAGCGTTACGGCCAAACTCTTTCAGACTGGGAACAATCCCGCCAATCTCGGCAAGCGGCGGGCGTTCATCAGTAAGCTCTGTCAGCAAATGCGGCACACAGGAAATCAGACCGCGCGTATAAGGGTGTTGCGGATGGTCAATCACCTGATCAACGGGGCCTGCCTCGACTTTGCGTCCGGCATACATGACCAACATGCGCTCGGCCATTTCAGCAACCGCACCCATGTCATGGGTAATCAGGATCATGGACGTTCCAAACTCTCGACCAAGATCGCGCATCAGTTCAAAGATTTGCGCCTGCACCGTGACATCAAGCGCAGTGGTCGGTTCATCAGCAATCAGAATCTTTGGCTCGCACGCAAGGGCAATTGCAATCATCACGCGCTGGCGTTGCCCACCTGACATCTGGTGCGGGTAATCATTGACGCGGCCCTTCGCATTGGGGATGCGTACCGCATCAAGAAGTTCGATCGCGCGAGACTTTGCTTCTGCATCACTTACATTGCGATGCTCGCGCAAGACTTCGGCAATTTGCTCGCCAATCGTGAAGACCGGATTGAGCGAGGTCATCGGCTCCTGGAAAATCATGGAGATATCATTGCCGCGAATCTCCCGCATCCGCGCATCGCTTGCCGTGGTTAAATCTTCACCATTGAAGCGAATGCTTCCCGAAGCAACCCGCCCGATACCCGCTGGTAGCAGGCCCATAATCGCAAGAGCGGTCATCGACTTGCCGCAACCCGATTCCCCGACAAAACTCACGGTTTCACCCGCGCTTAGGCTGAACGATAAATCATCGATCACCGGCGCGGCACCATCTTTAGTGGTGAGTTCCACGCGCAGGTTTTCAAGTTCAAGCAGCGGAGCAGCCATCAGCGCTTCCTCAACTTTGGGTTAAGTGCGTCATTCAATCCATCTCCGACCAGGGAGATCGCCAGAACCGTGATAAAGATCGCAAGGCCCGGAATGGTGACAATATAGCTAGAGTCGAGAATGTATTGGCGGTTGGACCCTATGATCTGGCCCCAGCTTACGATGTTTGGATCTGTCAGACCGAGAAAGCTTAGTCCTGCCTCAAACAGGATTGCCGAACCCACCATCAAGGCGGCTTGCACAATGATTGGCGGTAATGCATTTGGCAGGATCACCCGCCCAATCAATTTCCAGTTAGATACACCAGATGCCCGCGCCGCAGTCACATATTCAAGTTCCCTGATACGCAGGAATTCTGTCCGGGTGATGCGTGCAACCGGCGGCCAACTCACCACACCGATTGCAAAGGTCACGATGGGAAGTGACGCGCCAAACAGAGCAACGATCACCATAGAGAACAGAAGAGTTGGCAGAACCTGAAAGAACTCGGTAATCCGCATCAGCACTTCTTCGACCCAGCCTTTGTAGAAGCCTGCCAATGCTCCCACCGTAATGCCAATCACAACCGTCAAGAACGCAGCAGCAAGGCCGATGGCGATGGATACCCGTGCGCCGTGAAGAATCATCAACAGAAGATCACGGCCAAGATAATCTGTGCCGAGCAAGTAGCCTTCTTCACCCGGTGGTGAGAAAGGTGCCCAAACCATATCAAACGGGTCACCCTGATAGATCACTGGTCCAAAAACCCCGGCGAATATGACAATCAGCAACACGATCAAGCCAAACATGGCAGCATGATTGCCGCGGAACATCACCCAAGCTTCTTTAAACGGGTGGCTTGGCTTGAGAAGTTCTTCTTGCAGGTCAAGAGGTGTTTCACTCATGCGCGACCTCCCACTCTTGGGTCAACCAACCTCAATACGAGATCGGTTATCAGGTTGCCGATCACAACCACAATTGCCGAGAAGAATAGAATGCCAAGAATGGTTGGCGTGTCACGCGCAATGATCGACTGAAATGCTAGCGTGCCAAGGCCCGGCCAACTGAACACCGCTTCAACAAGAACCGCGCCTGAAATGACTGCTGAGAACTGTAGCCCAGCTAATGTTATGACCGGTGACAAGGCATTCTTGAGTGCGTGTTTATAGACAACCTGATTGTCACTTAGACCTTTTGCCTTCGCGGTACGCACATAATCTGAACCCAGGACTTCTAACATCGAGCTACGACACAACCGCGAATACAGCGCGAGATAAACAGAGCACAGTGCGATTACCGGCAAAACCAGATGGTGCAGGATATCCAATGTCTCAGCAAAGAAACCGCCATCAATGGTTACATCACGCATGCCGCTTGATGGAAAAATCGGAAAGTTTAGTGAAAAGCCGATTAGCAGCAAGATACCCGTCCAGAAGACCGGGGCTGAATACCCAAAGAGTGCAAGACCTGTCACGAAATGGCTGGTCATCCCATTTGGATTACGCGCAGAAATCACGCCCAGAACCACCCCCACGATGAGCGCCAAAAGCTGAGCTGAAATCACAAGCAAAAGCGTTGCAGGAAGCCGCTCCAAGATAAGATCAGTCACAGGCCGATTGTAGAAAAACGAGTATCCCAGATCAAAGCTGGCTACTTTGGTGATGTAAGACCCAAGCTGTGTCAGGAAAGGCTGATCAAGACCATAATCCTTTCTGATCTGCTCCATGACCTCCGGATCAGCGCCACCGCTTGCCTGTGCAATCGTATCCGCCACATCGCCGGGAGCCAGATGCAGCATTGAAAAATTCAACACCAGCACTGCGATCAACAGGCCAATCGCATAAAGTGAGCGGATAAACGTTGCTCTTAAAATG
>CALLHT010000285.1 GCA_938009335.1 uncultured Rhizobiaceae group bacterium | reverse complement strand
TACCGCAGATGTGGATGAAATTCGCGAACTGGCTGATACCGGATTGCTCGATGGCGTTACCACAAACCCGTCACTGATCCTCAAATCAGGCCGCGATATCATCGAGGTAACGAAAGAGATTTGCGATCTGGTGGATGGTCCTGTATCGGCAGAAGTAACAGCGCTCGATTATGACGGCATGATGAAAGAGGCTGCTGTGCTTTCGAAAATCGCAAACAATGTTTGCATCAAACTGCCGCTCACCATGGACGGTTTGAAAGCCTGTAAAGCGCTAACCAGCGAAGGCCATCACACGAACGTCACGCTCTGCTTTTCTGCCAATCAGGCGCTTCTCGCGGCCAAAGCGGGAGCAACCTATATTTCACCGTTCATTGGTCGGCTTGATGATATGGGCATTGATGGGATGGAGCTGATCGAAGACATCCGCACGATTTATGATAATTACGGATTTGAAACCCAAATTCTGGCGGCATCCATCCGCACGATCAATCATGTGAAAGATTCTGCCCTTGCAGGTGCAGATGTGGCCACCATCCCGCCATCAACGCTCAAGGCACTGGTCAAACACCCATTGACCGACAAAGGCCTCGATGCTTTCATGGCCGACTGGGCAAAGACGGGTCAACAGATCGGGTGAGTGGAAACTTAAGGGTTTTCTGCTTATCTTATTGGTATGAAACGAAAATCCTTTAGCGAAAAAATTGAAGGCATTAAATGGGCTTCTGGAAAGCTCAACTTAAGCTTAAAGCCGTTTGTATCTGCAATAGGCCCTGTCACATACGCTGTGTTCTGGCCTATCAGAATGCTGGTTAAATGGGCCAAAAAGAACAGTTTCAATTTTTTGGTCACGTTTGTGATAATCCAAACGCTATTCATAGGCGGGGTGGTTATCACACACGACGAAAATGGCTTTTGGATATTCATTCAGAACCTACATTGGATACTATTGTTGATTGTAGGCAATCTTCTCTTTTTCGGCCTACTTGTCACAATCCTAGATCTCTTCGGTTTTGTTTCATGGTCAGAAAACCTCGGAAAGACGAAGAAAACCGGTTCCGAAGAATAAGAAACAAACACCGACATCCTGAGCCTGTCGAAGGACGAGGGAGAGATGTATGGGACCTCGACCCTTCGACAAACTCAGGGTGAGGATTCATATCACGAAGCTACCACTACGCTCCGTCATCCCGGTTGCCATGCAAACCGGGATCTACTATGCCCCGCCGCACCCGCTAGGTTTTAGTGGCAACTCTTCAATGGATCCCGGATCGCAGTAGCGTCCGGGATGACGACCAAGAGGGAAGTGCAAAAAAACTTATCCCACTCTCAAAACCTCATGCACACTTTTGCGCATGGATTGGAACTTGGCCATTGAGAAGAATACCCACGCGCTTGCACAGATTATTGCGGGGTTGTGGAAGTTGGTGGGGATGGAACCCAAGTCTATAGGATTGCATAAACCAACCACATCGTCATCCGATGCCTCTAGCAATCCGTCATTCCTGTGCTTGTCACAGGAATCCATGCCTGAAGGCGTAGGGCACGTTCTGCTCCATCGAGATGACCGCGCGGCCTCAGGAATGGATCCCCGCCATGAAGGCGAGGATGACGGTGTGGGTAAGCCACGGGATGACGAATTGTTTGACTCTGAGGATGACAGCGGTGAGAAAACCCTGCGTGGCAGCAGAAGCAAATGCGATAAGCATTTGTGCCACTGCGCGAACGCGCGCTCGCTGGATAGCGAGCAAGAGAAAAATATTTCTCCCATCGCGCGGCGCATTCTGGTGCGGACGTTGCGCACGGTGGAAGCCGCGCTTCGGCGGTTGATTGTTTTGTATGTCTACGTCCATGGCGTAAAGGCTGTGGTGCGGAAGAGACAAGACAAACGCGATAGGCCTTTACCGGATTTTGCTTCTTTTGGTTCTGGTGTAGGTGATCGACCACCGGTGTTCAGATTGTTTGATCCTCGCAAACCCCTTACCCTCTTGGCTGACTGGTCGAAGCACGAGGGGAATGTGTATGGGGCCTCGACCCTTCGACAGGCTCAGGGTGAGGGTTTTGGTTTATCATCCTCGGACCTCTCCACTTCGTCATCCTCGTCCTCGGACTTGTTCCGTGGATCAACCCGAGGATCTAATGGAAGTGCCGAGGAAATAATCCAGCGGTTGGCACAGCTCTCAGGCAACACGTTCAACAACAATACAAACGAAGCTTGGGTAGATTCTCGGGACAAGCCCGAGGATGACGGAGTGAGGGTTGACCTCTTACGTAACTCCAAAGCACTCATCCGCCGTCTGGCTGCGCTAGACCACGCACTCAAAACCATCCCCCAACAGGCAAAGCGTCTCGCCAGAATTATGGCCCAGCGCGAGCATGCCCCTGCCGGGGCTTATTCATCTCCCGCTGCGGGTAACCCCTTGCGCGGCTCTTTGCCAAGTCATCCCATCCGTCCCGGTATTCCACCCGGTTCAAACAAACAATCAAACGAGCCATCCCATGAAGTCTTGAGAGAAATTCATGGCCTCGTCCGCGATTGGGAAAAGGACGCATGGGAACGGCGGTGTGAGAATCTGAGCGTGCCGTGATGTGTCAGCGTGTGTGTTCCTTTTCCATACCTTGTCTCACCCGCGTTTCTGCGGGCGTGGGTGTTGAAGGAATGCGACATAATCTTGCGAACGATATCTCATATTTCAAATGGTAAATGGCAAAATGTTGTGAACTTCTGAATTCTGTCGCAATTCAAAACCAAGCTCATGGTATAATCGTTCCGCGCTCATGGAAATTTCAAATGAAACTATTACAGGGCCGCAGAAATGCAGGACACAAATAAAGAACCAATAGTGCGCGGAGCCGGGCGCTTTACAGGCACATGGGCAGATCGCCTCGGCGGTGTTTTCGATTGTGGCGTTGATTTTCGCAACCAGTCTGTCCTCGATGTAGGGTGCAACATCGGCATCATCAGTTACGAAGTATCCAAACGGAACCCTCGCTTGATACATGGTGTTGATATTGATCAGGACTCAGTTGATATCGCATCTCGAATCTTCAGAGGCGAAGACATTCCATATCAATTCACCCAACTTGATCTACGCAACGAGCAAAAAGTTGCTGATGCAATAAAGGGTGAGTACGATATCGTTTTATATCTGGCAGTTGAACAACACCTAATTCGCCAGTCCCCGGATGCCGCGAGGTATGTTTCCAAACTGCTTCTGGAAAAATGTAACAAAACCATGATTTATCGATCACCACCCAATTTGTCAGGCCCTTTTAAAGAATTGGCTAACGATTGCGGGTTCGAAAAGACTTATGAGCAAAAACGCGAAAGCATTAATTCAGCTCTGCGATTTGATCGGAAAGAACAAGCGTAAATCTCAAAAGCTTTACGCCAACAACAAACCTCGACACCAACTCTTCCAAACCCTAACACAACAATGATAAACAGACCCATTAAATTTCCACAGGGTCACAATGGCAAAACTACACTTTCATTATTCTGCGATGAATAGCGGTAAATCTGCGCTTCTCTTGCAAGCTGCTCACAATTATTCTGAGCGGAACCTGACGCCTTACTTGCTGAAAACTGAATTGGATGATCGCGATGGCGTGGCGGTGATTGGCAGTCGTATCGGTATTCAAAAACCGTGCGAAACCTTTACAAAAGACGAAAACCTACTTGAGAAAACTAAAGCGCGTCTGGCAGAAGGCCCAATCGATTGTGTGTTGGTGGATGAAGCGCATTTCATGACCGCAGCACAAGTCTGGCAATTGGCAGAAGTGGTGGATGACCTCAACATTCCGGTGATGGCCTACGGTCTTCGGACAGATTTTCAGGCCAAGCTCTTTCCCGGATCTGCTGAATTGATGGCGATAGCTGATGTGCTGCGCGAGGTGCGTACGATTGATGAAACCGGCAAGAACGCAACGATGAACCTGCGCATTGATGAGCAAGGCAATGCGGTCACCGAAGGGCCGCAAAAACAGATTGGCGGCAATGAGTCTTACAAATCAGTCAGTCGGAAAGAATGGCGGCGGCGTATGGGCAGATAGGTTAAGGTAAAAACCATGGACCAATGCGCCACCCGTTTCTGGCTCTTGCCTTCCTTTTGCTCTCGTGATTTGAAGCGCTGACTTTGAAAACTGGAATGCCTTCATGACCACCGCACCGCACTTAACCATCGATCTTTCTGC
>CALLHT010000284.1 GCA_938009335.1 uncultured Rhizobiaceae group bacterium | reverse complement strand
AGAACCGATCCTCGAAATTGACGATCTGAACATTTCATTCTTTGTGCGCGCTGGCGAAATTCCTGCGGTGATGGATTTCTCCATGAAAGTCTATCCGGGCGAAACCATGGGTCTCGTGGGTGAATCGGGCTGCGGTAAATCCACCGTGGCGCTCGGCATTATGCGTGACATGGGCAATCGCGGTAAGATTGTCGGTGGCACGATCAAGTTCAAGGGCCGCGACATGGGCGAGATGTCTGCCGAAGAACTTCGTGATCTTCGCGGTTCAAAGATCGCGATGATCTATCAGGAGCCAATGGCGTCGCTAAACCCTTCCATGAAGATCGGCAAGCAGTTGATGGAAGTTCCCATGCTGCATGAGGATGTTTCAAAAGAAGAAGCATATAATCGCGCAATTGAAATGGTAGCCGCGGTAAAACTGCCGGACCCTGCACGTGTGATGGATGCCTATCCGCACCAGATTTCCGGTGGTCAGCAGCAGCGTATTGTCATCGCGATGGCGTTGCTATCAAACCCTGACCTTTTGTTGCTGGATGAGCCAACAACCGCGCTCGATGTGACCGTTGAAGCAGGCATTGTTGAACTCGTGAAAGAGCTGGGTGAGAAGACCGGAACCTCGATGGTTTTCATCTCTCATAACCTCGGCCTGATTCTCGAAACCTGCGACAAGATCACCGTGATGTATTCGGGTGAGGCGGTTGAAACGGGCTCTTGCCATGCAGTCTTTGACCGAATGCGTCACCCTTACACGCAAGGTTTGTTTAATTCGATTCCTTTGCCGGGTGCGGACAAAAATTCTCGCCCGCTTTTGTCTATTCCAGGACAGCTCCCTTTACCGCATCAACGGCCCCATGGTTGTAACTTCGGTCCGCGATGCCCGCATTTCGATGAAGCCAAATGTAATTCCGCTCCAGTGAAAATGAACACAGTGCATGGTGAAGAAAAGCACTTATCGCGGTGTAATCGTATTTCAGAAATTAATTGGAACGCAGAACCGGAACGCCCTGTCGTGGCAGATCCGGTTGAGCCGGGTGATGTAGTGCTTAAGGTTGATAACCTGAAGAAGTACTATGATGTTGCAGCAAACGCTTTGTTTGGTGGTGCCGAAACACGGACTGTAAAAGCGAATGAAAGCATCAGCTTCACAGCACGCGAGGCCGAGACCGTCGCAATTGTGGGTGAGTCTGGCTGCGGTAAGTCGACACTCGCAAAAGTGCTGCTAGGTCTTGAAACCAAAACCGAAGGCAATGTGGTTCTGGAGAACCTTGAAATTGGTGATGTGGAAGTTAACGATCGCGAAACAAGCACAGTCGCTTCAATTCAAATGGTTTTCCAAAATCCGTTTGATACGTTGAACCCAAGCCAGTCGGTTGGCAGTCAGATCATGCGCACACTGGAGATGTTCAAGATCGGCAATAGCCAAGATGAACGTCGTCAACGCATGTTAGAGCTGCTTGATCTGGTGAAACTGCCACGTGCATTTGCCGAACGTATGCCGCGCCAGCTTTCGGGCGGTCAAAAGCAGCGGATTGGCGTTGCCCGCGCATTTGCCGGTCAACCAAAAGTGGTGGTTGCAGATGAACCGGTTTCCGCTTTGGACGTGTCCGTTCAGGCAGCGGTAACCGAGCTTCTGATGGAAATTCAGCGTGAAGCTAAAACAACCATGTTGTTCATCAGCCATGATCTCTCGATTGTGCGCTATATCGCGGACCGTGTGGTGGTGATGTATCTTGGTCATATTGTAGAGCAGGGCACAACGGACGAGATTTTCTCGCCGCCTTATCACCCCTACACAGAAGCGTTGCTTTCTGCGGTTCCAATTGCGGATACCAGTGTTGAGAAAAAACACATCGTTCTTGATGGAGATATTCCATCAGCCTTGAACCCGCCTTCAGGCTGTCCATTCCAAACGCGTTGCCCGCGTAAAGCGCAGGTTTCAGGAAACTTGTGTGATACGGAAGTTCCGCCAATGCGCAATCTCGGTAATGGACACATGGTCAAATGCCATCTGCCGGAAGATGTGCTTGCCGAGATGGAGCCTGTGATTGTGCTTGGCGGTAAGAACAAGAAAGCTTCTCCAAAGCCTGCTGCCAAGAAGGCAAAGAACGTTGCACGAAAGGTCAGTCGGAAGCCAGCACCTCGTTCATCAACCAAAGCCGCTGTGGCTGGTATTGCCGCCGTTGCGGGCACCGGTTCGAAGTCCGTGTCTACCAAGAAAAAGCCGGTAGCGAAAAAGGACAACGCGCCTCCGAAAATAAAGAAACCGGCCAAGCCGGATGATCTGAAAAGAATTTCCGGTGTCGGTCCAAAGCTTGAAGGTGTTCTAAACGGATTGGGCATTTACAAGTTTGAGCAGATTTCCAAATGGAAAAAGGCTGAGCGGGAGTGGGTCGACGGTTACTTGAAGTTCAAAGGCCGAATTGATCGCGACAACTGGGTCGCGCAAGCTAAGAAACTGATGAAAGAAAAATAGTCAGGTTTACTCGCTGATGGGTAGCGTGAGTTGGGTGACTAACCCGTTGGCGCTATCCCCATCTTCGAGATGCTTCACGATGCCGCGAATGATGCTCGCGCGCTCTTCGCCGATAACCGGATCGGCAAGGCTGTGGAATTTTTCAACGATTTCATTTTCGCTCAACGGTGTTTCCGGATCCCCGTTTGCCTGATGGCGCTCTGATTTCAGAAGTCGTCCGTTTTTAAGCGTAACGTGCACATGCGCGTAGCGATCCTGAGGGAAAGCATCATTATAAGCATCGAATTCTGAGAGTTTCATGGAGTTGGACAGCCGCAATACACGCTTGTCTGTCAGGTTTGCTCCATCAATTTCAGCCGGGCCGATTTTCCCGAACACAAGTGCAGCAGCTACGGGGAACGGCAAGGAATATTGTGCCTGTTCAGTGTCCGCTGGCGCGCGCGTTGCAAGTCTGCACGCTTCGTGAAACGAGAAGACTTCGATGTGTTCAATGTCTGAATAGGTAATGCCGTGCTCAGCTGATAGCGCAAGAGCAGCAGCAGTTGCAGGTTGCGCCCATCGGCAGACGGGATGGGGCTTGAAATACTGTTCTTTGATTAGCCATCGTTCGCCAAGATCGCTCCAATAGTTGATGACATCGTCACCCTCAACTGAGATTGCGGGTGCGCCTGTAAACCCGGAAGCAGCCAGATAAGCTGCACTGACACCTGCCATAGCACCCCAGCCGGAAGCATCTTTCAGCATGGTTGGATGATCAATCACTCGCATCATCTGGCTGCGTGGACCGTGATATTCGCCGATCCCGATAGCGTGTCGGGTTGGCTCTGCTTCTAAACCCAAAACACGCGCGCCAAGTGCCGCCGCTGTTACGGCTCCCCACGCACCTGATGTATGATAATCTGGCACACTCGCGTGTAATGCCTCCCCAGCCCTGCAACCAATTTCATAGCCCACGATAAAGTCTGTTAGAAACTGTTTTCCATCTCTGTTGGCACACGTTTGATGGTAGGCAAGAAGGGCGGGAAGAACATGACAGCCCACATGACCTTTCGCGGGCTTATATCCGTCATGAGCATCGATGGAATCAATCATCATGCCGTTTGCTAATGCAGCGCCGGCGGGACTGACGCGTTGCCCGGAAAACAAAATATTTGCTCCAAAACCGGATGCGCCGAACTGCATTGAAGCATGTTCGGTAATGATGCGGGACAATTCCGTTTGTGAGCCAGCTGCAGCAACACCAACTAAATCAAGCAGGCATCGTTTTGCGAATTGAACGACATCGTCAGGAATGTCTTGGAACTGGGTATTGTGCAAAAAACTTAGAATCGTCATAGCGAACAAGCGGCCTTTTTTCGTGCATGTTCTCCTGCATTCTGCTGCAGGTCAATTCTATAGAGCCGACACAAGTGTCGTTTCCGAATGGAAAACAAACCTATCGCTCCCATTTTCACTCAGGATGTTCTAATCATTGAAGATAAGACATGATTCGATTCAAAGTCGGGGGATAAATGATTAGAGCGCTTCTTGAGAGAATTGAGAATGCCTCCGGTTGGTTTGTTCTCATTTCCGGTTGGGAACGCCACTTCGTGGCAATGGGTGCGGGTGCTTTATCAGCATTTGCGCTGGCGCCGTTTGATGTCGTGCCAATCTTATTTCTCACGTTCCCAATTCTTGTTTGGTTGATCGATGGTGCGGTTAGCGAGCCTGCCGGTAATCCGCTTTCCCGTTTGATGCACGGATTTAAGCCCGGCTTCTTTTTTGGCTTTGGCTATTTCCTACTGAGCATGTGGTGGATTGGGAATGCATTGCTGGTTGAAGCCGATAGCTTTGCCTGGGCCTTGCCGCTGGCAGTGGTCGCACTCCCCGCTGTACTTGCCCTGTTTTGGGGGTTTGCTACCGGACTTGCTTCGTTGTTCTGGAATGGAAACATCCGCAGGCTATTTATGCTTGGTGCCTGTTTGGCATTGGCGGAGTATCTCAGAGGTTTCGTGGCTACCGGTTTCCCCTGGAACACACTTTCTTATGCGGCTTATCCAACCCCCTTACTGATGCAGTCGGCTTCTATCTTTGGCATTTATGCAATGACCGCAATCGCGGTATTGGTGTTCTCGACGGGTGGCGCAATTGTGCTCGGCTCGGCAGCGACACAGTTTGCATCATTCAGACGCATGTCGACCCTTGCAATCGTGCTTGTAGGAGCGCATGCGCTTTTTGGTTTCTGGCGCATCCCTCCGGGTGATATGGCAATGGTAGAGGGTGTTTCGCTGCGATTGGTCCAGCCAAGTGTTCCGCAAGCTGACAAATTTTCGCAAGAAAAGCATCCCGATCATTTTAAACGCTATCTTGATCTTTCTACAGGTCCTACGGAGCAAAAAGATGGTCTATCGGGAACGACACACCTGTTCTGGCCGGAATCAGTGTTTCCTTACTTGTTAACACAACGAAAGGACACACTTGCCTCTATTGCCGCAATGCTTCCTGAAGGAACATCTTTAATCACGGGTGCGGCAAGAGGAGAAGCTGCTTCGTTAGGCGGCGGTTCGGATTTTGTGTTTAACTCAGCCTACGTCATCAACGATAAAGGGCTCATAGTCTCTGCTGCCGACAAGGTTCATCTTGTACCGTTCGGGGAGTATCTTCCGTTTCAGGACATATTGGAAAGCGTAGGCATTCAGCAGCTGACACAATTGGATGGAGGGTTCGAAGCCGGGGCTTCGCGCAAACTTTTAAGCACCGGTATCGGTCCGGCATTCTTGCCTCTGATTTGTTATGAGATTCTCTTCTCCGGGGAGCTCTGGAGTAGTGATAAAGAACGCCCCGGTTTCATTGTGAATCCCACGAATGATGCCTGGTATGGGTATTCTCCGGGACCATTCCAACACGAGAGACAATCGGTGCTTCGTGCGGTTGAAGAAGGCGTTCCACTGGTCCGCGTAGCAAATAACGGGATATCCGGAGTTTACGATCCGTATGGTCGTCCGGTTGTGCGCACTGAACTTGACCAGATGATTGCTGTCGATGCCTCTTTGCCGGTTACAGCACCACCTACAGTGTTTTCCCGATTCGGCAGTACGGTGTTCTATGCGATAACGGCAATATTCTTTCTAATTGGCGTATTTCCAACATTACGACGCAAAAAGAACATTTAGAATCAAACAGATCAGAAAAAACGATGCAAAAATAAGTGCGTAGCGGTATTCTACTAATTGTATTCTATGTAACTTCTCTATAAATAGAATAGGTGTGGGGCTAGGCTAAAACATCTGCTGGGGGCAAATGTTGGACACTAATAGCAATACAGTCCAAGACTTGCGTTGGGTTGCAGGGATCCATGACAAGAGCAAATAATGTCAAAACAAACCAAGGAACCGAATCCGATTGACGTGCATGTTGGCGGACGAGTTCGACTAAAACGTACCATGATGGGGATGAGTCAGGAAAAGCTTGGCGATAGCTTGGGCATTACTTTCCAACAGGTGCAAAAATACGAAAAAGGCGCAAACCGAATTGGTGCGAGCCGACTACAGCAGATTTCATCTGTTCTTAACACGCCCATTTCTTTTTTCTTTGAGGATGCGCCAAATTCCAACTTAGCGACTGCTGAGGGAATGGCGGAAGCCGATAATTCAAACTATGTGGTCGACTTTTTGTCAACCAATGAAGGTTTGCATTTGAATCGTAGCTTTGTGAAAATCAAAGACCCTCAGGTCCGAAAGAAAATCATCGATCTTGTTCGATCTTTGGCTGACGAAGACTGATAAAAGCTGACTTTATTTAGGTTTCGGCTGTTTTTTCCTGATTTTGGCGAAAACTAGTCCTTGACGTTTTGCGTCTTGGAATCAATAAACACCAGAATTGAAATCAAGATATAAAGAAACTTTTATATCTCTTCAGCCTGGAGTTTATTGATGGCAAGGCAGAACTATTATTTCACGAGTGAATCTGTTTCAGAAGGCCACCCTGATAAGGTGTGTGACCGCATTTCAGACGAAATCGTCGATCTGGTTTATAAGGAAGCTGCAAAAACCGGCGTTGACCCATGGACGGTGCGTGTTGCTGCAGAAACTCTGACGACAACAAACAAGGTTGTCATTGCAGGCGAGGTTCGTGTTCCTCCAACCTTGATCAAGAAAGATAAGAATGGAAACGATGTGATCAATCCATCGCGTTTCCGTTCTGCGGCGCGTCGTGCGATCCGTGATATCGGCTATGAACAAGACGGGTTCCATTGGAAGACCTGTAAAGTTGACGTTCTGCTTCACTTCCAATCAGCTCATATCGCGCAGGGTGTTGACAGTGCTGCTGATAAGCAGGGCGAAGAAGGTGCCGGTGACCAGGGCATTATGTTCGGGTATGCATGTACTGAAACACCTGATCTCATGCCTGCTCCTATCTACTACAGCCACAAAATTCTTGAACTGATGGCTGAAGCCCGCAAAAAGGGCGAGGGCGACGCAGGCAAGCTTGGCCCTGATGCCAAATCACAGATCACTGTGCGCTACGAAGATGGTAAGCCGGTTGAAGTAACGGGCGTTGTGGTTTCAACTCAGCACTTGGATGAAAACTGGGATTCGAAGAAAGTCCGTGAAGTAGTTGAGCCCTTCGTTCATGAAGCACTAGGCGGCAACCTGCCAATTGCTGCAGATTGCGATTGGTATATCAATCCTACCGGTAAATTTGTGATTGGTGGCCCTGATGGGGATGCGGGCCTTACAGGCCGTAAGATTATCGTGGATACGTATGGCGGTGCAGCACCTCACGGTGGCGGTGCATTCTCGGGTAAAGACACCACAAAAGTGGACCGCTCAGCTGCATATGCTGCACGCTATCTTGCAAAGAACGTTGTTGCTGCAAAACTGGCTGACAAATGCACAATTCAGCTTTCTTATGCGATCGGTGTTGCGCAGCCGCTTTCAATTTATGTGGATACGCATGGCACCGGCAAAGTGCATGAAAGCGCGTTGGAAGATGCCATTCGTTCATGCATGGACTTGTCTCCAACAGGCATTCGTAAGCATCTTGATCTCAACCGTCCAATCTATGCGCGTACCGCTGCATACGGCCACTTTGGTCGCAAAGCGGTTCGCGGTGGTTTCACCTGGGAAAAGACAGATCTCAAAGCTGCATTGAAGGACGCTGTGAAAGCAGCCGGATAATGTGTGTCTGACGACATTCAAGAAATAAGAAAATCACGCCGCTCGGAAGCCTTTTTCGGGCGGCGTAAATCCAAAGGGCTATCGCCAAAGGCGGAGCAGCGCTTTGAAGAGTTTTTCCCGACCTTAAGACTTGATCCGACATCTCCGGCTCCTGATTCTGCATGTGAGTTTTTCTCGCATCAGCCTGAGCAAGTCATACTAGAGATCGGCTTTGGGGGTGGGGAGCATATTCTGCATCAGGCTACAACCAATCCTCAAAACGGATATATCGGCGTAGAGCCATTCGTAAACTCGATGGCAAAGGCGTTGCGCACCATAGAAGACAACGAGATCGGCAATATCCGGCTTTATGATGAAGATGCGGTAGAGATTCTCGATTGGTTGCCGGAAGAGTCTATTGACCGAATAGATTTACTTTACCCCGATCCTTGGCCGAAAATGCGCCACTGGAAGCGCCGATTTGTGAACCAGAAAAACCTCGACCGCTTTGCGCGTGTTTTGAAGCCCTGCGGCGTCTTCCATTTCGCGTCTGATATTGACACTTACATCAATTGGACCTTGCAGCATTGCGACGTGCATCCGTCATTTGATTGGCAGGCATCGAGTGCGCAAGATTGGCATACGCCCTACGAAAATTGGATCCGCACGCGCTACGAAGCAAAGGCAATCCGCGAAGGGCGCACCCCCTGTTACTTGCGGTTTGAGAGAATTTAACAAAGGCCGAGGAGCGGCTTTTGCCGCGACCGGGATTAGACAAAGAGGCGAGGAGGAGCGTAGCTCCAAAAGGGATATAAATATGGCTGAAGATCATGACCGCGCAATGATGGAGAACCTCTATTGGTGGGGTGTTCCAACACTGTTTCGAACAGAGCATAAAACCGATCCTTCAGGCCTTGATGTTGCTTTGGTTGGTGTCCCGCACAGTGCGGGCAATGGCACTACCGAGCGTGACCAGCATTTGGGGCCTCGTGCGCTGCGCAATGTCTCTGCGGTTCAACGCCGGGTTCATATGAATTTCGGCATTGATCCGTGGAAGATGTTGAATATTGCTGATGTTGGCGATGTGCCGTTTCCCGAAGCCAATGATAACGAAGCCTGCATTCAACGCATCACGGATTTCTATTCGGATATTGATAAGGCGGGCGCGCGTCCAATCTCGGTTGGTGGAGACCATTCGATCACTGGCGGTATTCTACAGGCACTCGGTGGTCAGGGAACTAACCTCGCCAAAGGTGAAAAGGTAGCTCTGCTTCACATGGATGCGCATACGGATGTATTTACATCGGTCGATCATTTTCTAGGCGCAAAAAAGAGCGCTGCTCA
>CALLHT010000283.1 GCA_938009335.1 uncultured Rhizobiaceae group bacterium | reverse complement strand
GGCAACCAATTGGCCAAATCATCAAGATGCGCCGCAGTTCTGCCGAACCAGATATATTTCTCATTCTTATAGGCAATCATTGAGTCTGCGGTATTGATCATCTTGTAAACAAGGATACCGGGTAAACCGAACACGACGTACCAAAACGCAGGTGCAACGACGCCGTCAGAAAAATTCTCAGCCAAGCTTTCGATGCTGGCACGGCAAACCCCGGAGCGATCGAGTAACTTCGGATCACGACCGACAATCATGCCAACAGCTTCCTGTCCACCTTCTAAGCCTCGTTCCCGTAAACCGTAAGCGACCGCTTTCACATGATCGTATAGGCTCTTTTGCGCGAGAAGGGCAAACACAATGAAGAGTTCGAGCACCCAACCAATAGGCCAAATGAGCGCAATCAGTTGATCAAGACCAAGGCCAATCAGGAGCGCGAAAACAATCAGCAAACAGATTGCCCAAGAGCCTTTTCGGATTTTCGCACCCTTGCTGTCATTCTCAATGTTGTATCGTTTGTCTGCCCAACTCACTGCCTTGCCAAAGGCCACAACAGGATGTGGAATCCGAGACCAAAGAATATCCGGCTCACCGAATTTCCAATCTAAAAAGAGCGCAATCAGCAAAATCACAAATGACAACTCAAGCATTTGCGTAGGCTTCCAAAGCTTCTTCAAGACGACTCAGCATTTGATGGTCCTGGCATAGGCCAAACCGCAAATACCCCTCACGATCGGGAAAGGGGCGAGTGAGAATATTTCGGCGCGCAAGAAACTCATAAACCCCTTTTGCGTTTTGGTGATGCACTGAAACAAACAGCGGATTAACACCCTCAACAATAAATCTTTTATTTTTCAATATATTAGACAGAATAATTGAATCATTTTGCAAACGATCAATCGTCGTAGAAATCCAGTGTTTATCTCGGAAAGCAGCCTTACCTATTTCTAATGCAGGGCCTGAAACTGCCCATGGGCCAAGAACGGTTCGAAGCCTATTGGCCGTGTCTGAATTGCAGATCGCGAAGCCCAATCGTAAACCTGCAAGGCCAAAAAACTTTCCGAAGCTCTTCAATACAATCGCATTCTCAGACATCTCCGGCACAAGTGAAACCTCCGGAACAGGATCAGCAAACGCCTCATCTACAATGAGACAACGGACTTTTTCTGATGCTTGTCTTAGGGCATCCCGCGCGCACACATGAGCGGTAGGATTGTTCGGATTAACAACGACGAGTGCATCGGAGTTAGAGGCAAGGCTATCTGTGCTGGTAACACCCGTACCTGCTTTACGCCATGCATGTTCATGTTCTGCGTAGGTGGGTATGGCGATAGAAACATTGTCCGCCTTCAGAACTCGTGGCAGCAACTCTATGATCGCTTGCGTACCGGGTGCGGCAACAATCTCGAAACCGTCCGCCACTTGATAGTATTCGCGCGCTGCGTCCAGCAAGTCCCGTTCTGCTTGAGCATCGGGTAAGCGCGCCCAAGCATCAGAAGGTATCTCGGGTATCGGGTATGCGTTCGGATTGATGCCTGTGGAAAGGTCCAGCCAGTCTTCACGCTTTCCCCCATATTGAGCAATCGCTGCATCAAGTCTACCACCATGAAACACGCCAGCCATCAGATCACCCTATCGATGATGTGCATGTACGATCCCATAACATTGCCGTTGCGCAAGCCTGCGGAACCAAGATCATTTCCTAGCGCATCCTGTGCGAAGAACAGTGGCTCACCCTCCTCCAAAATTGCACTGGTGTAGTGAAACTCATGCCCCCGAAGGGTGTCACCCAAAACAAATTTTTGTGCCTTGATTTGGCGGTAACCCAGATGCAGCTTTCGTTTTTCGAAACTTGTTTCAAGCTTTAGCAATCCAGCCATTGGGTGCCGCATGCCGTCTGCATCAATAATACCGTCCCCCAACATCATATAGCCCCCACATTCGCCATAAACCAAAGCCCCCTTGCCTGCGCTATGGGAAAGCCCATCCATGAAATTCGAGGCATTGCTGAGTTTTGCAGCATGGAGTTCAGGATATCCACCGGGCAGAAATATAGCATCCGCATCCCGATCAGGTGCTTCATCTTCCAAAGGTGAAAAATACGAAAGTTCAGCACCCGCTTTTCGCCAACCCTCAAGCATATGGGGATAGGCAAACGCAAAGGCCTGATCATGCGCAACCGAAATGCGCTGGCCTAACGGCGGCAAAAGATCCGTTGGTTCAGGGTGTTGGTCCTGAGAACCCAGCTTGGCGAGTGCAGCCATATCACAATGTTCTGCAACATGGTCAGCAGCTTGATCAATAAAAGTCTCAAGTGCATCATGCTCGCCAGCCTGCACAAGGCCAAGATGACGTGAAGGCAATTCCAGAGATTTGATCCGGGGCAAAGCGCCAAAAACAGAAATATCTTCCGCTTTTAGTGCCTCACGAAGCATCGCTTCATGTCTAGGACTTCCCACCTTATTCAGAATAACACCTGCAAAGTTGAGCGATTTGCGGTGATCTCGAAACCCTTTTACCAATGCGGACACAGAGAACGACATGCTCGACACATCAACAACAAATACGACAGGCAAACTAAGGGTTCCTGCCAAATCTGCTGCGCTGCCGGATCCATCTGCAGCACCATCAAACAAACCCATCATGCCTTCAACAATCAGCATATCTGAGGATTGCGATGCATCAGCAGCTAGAGTGTGCACCAGTTCTTTTCTCATCGCCCAAGGGTCAAGGTTGATGCAGGTCTTACCCGTAGCAGCGGCATGAAAAGCAGGATCAATATAGTCTGGCCCGGCCTTTGCGGACGTAATATCAACACCATTATCTTTGAAAGCGCGCAGCAGCCCGAGTGTCACGAGCGTTTTGCCTGCCCCTGAAGAAGGAGCCGCAATCAGGAAGCTGTTCATCCCGCATCCTGCAGATTGGATCGCCCAAGCGGGTCTGGCTCAAGCACTTTGCCATCGAGCGCACCCAGCCAATCCAGTGCAGAGCGAAGCTTTACCGCGTTGCCGACAACCACAATTGCCGGAGGCTTAATGCCTGCTTCTTCCAAATCCTCAATCGAAGCGCCGAGCGTTGTTTCGAGCACTTTTTGCTTATCCGTCGTAGCATTGCACACAAAAGCCACGGGCTCATGCTGCGAACGGCCACCCGCCATCAATCGATCGCGGATATTACTCCAATGCTTCATTGCCATATACATGATGATAACCGGAGAGCCCTTAGCAACACTGTCCCAATCAACCGCATCCGGCACCACACCAGAAGCATCATGGCCTGTTAGGAAAGTCACAGAATGGTTCACATCACGGTGCGTTGCCGGAATACCCGCATAAGCGAGACCGCCAATGCCAGCCGTGATACCGGGTACAATCCGAAACGGGATCTGATGCTCAACAAGCGTAAGCGCTTCCTCACCACCTCTACCAAACACAAATGGGTCGCCCCCCTTTAGACGACAAACCCGTTTTCCGGCACGCGCCAGCTCAACAAGCTTCAATGAAATGTCGCGTTGTTTAGGAGACGGCTTGCCGCCACGTTTGCCTGCGTAATGCAGTTCAACCGCATCTGAAGCAAGGCCCAGAATGTCATCATTCACCAGCGCATCATAGACAATCACATCGGCTTGTTTGATCGCATTTGCTGCATGCAGGGTCAATAAACCGGGATCGCCCGGGCCGGCACCAACCAACCAGACGTGACCGGATTGAAACTCCGGCAATTCAGACATGAAATCCCGCTTTGTCATGGAAGCAGTTTTCCCCTAAAAGTGCGTCATGAGCAAGGTGAAACGTGAAGATAAACCCGAAAACGCTGAGGCAAATGCCTTGCGTCGTGGCTGGACAACAGGAGCATGCGCCACTGCTGCAACAAAGTCAGCCCTCACTGCCTTGATCACTGGCGAGTTTATGGATCCCGTGGAAATTCTCTTGCCCAAAGGCGACACGCCCTCCTTTGCCCTCGCCCATGAGAAATTGAGTTCAGGTTATGCAGAAGCAGGCATCATAAAAGATGCAGGCGACGACCCTGATGTTACGCATGGCGCTACCGTCATATCGCAGGTTGAATTCGGCGAAACGGGGAGCGGAATCACATTCAAAGCCGGCGAAGGCGTGGGCACCGTCACAAAGTCCGGTTTGCCGATTGGTGTGGGAGAAGCGGCGATCAATCCGGTACCACGAAAGCTCATGACGGAGGTCGTGGAAACCTTGTGTAAAATACATGGGCGTCCGCCCGATGTTACGATCACAATCTCAGTGCCAGGCGGCGAGAAAATCGCAGAACGCACTTGGAACCCGCGCCTTGGCATTTTGGGCGGCATTTCCATTTTGGGAACGACCGGGGTCGTGCATCCGTTCTCTTGCTCAGCGTGGATACACTCAATCCACCGCGGCATCGATGTGGCGCGTGCGGAAGGACTAACCCACGTACTCGGCGCAACGGGTTCCACCTCCGAAATTGCGGCAAACAAAGTCTACCACTTCCCCGACATTGCCATGCTGGATATGGGTGACTTCGTGGGCGGGTTGCTTAAATATCTGCGCCAGAATCCGATCGATCGCATAACCCTTGCTGGCGGCTTTGCCAAATTTACCAAGCTTGCCCAAGGCGCGATGGATCTGCACTCCGGAAGAAGCCAAGTTGATCTCGACTGGCTGGCAGAACGCGCAGAGGAACTGGACGCAAACAAGGGTTTGGTTACACAGATTCAATCTGCGAACACCGCCATGGAAGCCCTTGAATTGACTCAAGAACATGCAATCGATCTTCCTGCAGAAATTGCGAGCATCGCTCAAGAACAGGCAATCAAAATTCTGCGTGGTGCACATGTTGAAGTTGAGGTTATGATTTTTGCCAGAGACGGCAAACCGCTTGCTCGGACGGATTGGAAATCATGAAAATTCTGATCCTGGGTGGCATAAAAGAAGCAGCGGACCTTGCCGCACGTCTGGTAGAAGAAAGCCATGATGTTACATCATCTTTGGCGGGCAGAACCAAAGAACCAAAGCCAATCGTAGGTGACGTTCGTGTAGGCGGATTTGGTGGCGCAGAAGGCCTTGCAGAATACCTGACCGCACATCTGTTCGACAAACTCATCGACGCCACTCACCCCTTCGCAACACAAATCTCAGCAAACGCGAAACTTGCAGCAGAAACAACCGGCATCGAGTTTGAGGTCATCACTCGACCGCCATGGCAAAAGCAAGAAGGCGACCATTGGATTGACATCAGCACCCTCGAGGAAGCACGCGATGTACTGGAGCCTAATGCCCGCGTTTTACTCGCGCTTGGGAGTCAGTATATTGACGTATTCCAAACGCGCGCCGACATATTCTTTCTGGTTCGAATGGTTGATCAGCCAGAACAGCCGTTACCGCTTCCCAATCATGAATTGCTGCTTGGAAAACCCTCGCCCGATTGGCATAAAGAAGCAGAAACCCTGAAGGCACACAGCATCACACACGTCGTGTGCAGAAACTCCGGCGGGTCGGGTGCTTACGCAAAAATAGAAGCGGCGCGTGCCTTGCGTATTCCTGTGGTTATGGTGCAACGTTAACGCCATGAAAGAACACCCCAATATCGTTATCGCAGGTGCGGGAAGCAT